>JAUVYZ010000224.1 GCA_030602845.1 Phycisphaerae bacterium
GGAACTGATTTTCTCCACCAACTTGACAAATAGCTCGCTAAGCAGGTCATCACTGACCACCTTATCGCCCGTTAATCGGTAAAAATAACCATAAAACCGGCTTGCGTAAATGTCAACCAATTGCGAAAAACTTTCCGCCGAACCGGCTTTACATC
This sequence comes from Phycisphaerae bacterium, assembly GCA_030602845.1. GTDB lineage: Bacteria > Planctomycetota > Phycisphaerae > Sedimentisphaerales > Anaerobacaceae > JAUVYQ01. The sequence goes on from JAUVYZ010000224.1 coordinate 156, forward strand.
CGATTATTATCCGGACTAAGTTGTCGCTCTTTGCCATATTTAAGCGCTTTTTACATAAATAAAGACGGTATCCGGAATTGATTTATTGCATAAATGAGGAAAATCTGATGGATTTTTTTGCCCGTCAGGTCCGATTTGCCCCGGCCCCTCAGCCGTCTTCTTCTTCCTCCTCCTCCTCGTCCTCAACCTTCCAGCGCTCAGCTTCGTTAATATCCTCGATTTCTCGCTGCATGTATTTGAACATTTTATCTTGGAGTGGGGCTAACTTCCCATACCACTTGAGCATCCTCTGATAGCTGGCTACCAGCATATAAAGAAGGATTAGCTGCCATTTGGCTATGCACTCCGGCTCCTTGATATTGGCAAACGGGTCGCATTTGAAGGTCCTTTGGCCGTCGGGACTAATCTCACAAAATTCGCAATCTTTACATTCAATCATTTTCGCACCCCAATATAAATCGGCAAAAAACTAAACAAAAAAATTTGCCCTTTTAACTTTTTACTTTTACATCTCGTTATGATACCATATATTCCAAAGGCTTAAAAGTACTTTGCAACAAAGATTTTTGGCCTGTTTGTGGAGAAATAAATGGCAAAATCAAGACGCAGACGCAAAGTGGGCAGTAAAAAAAGACGTGCCCGCTGGAAAATTCGGCATAAAATCCGCTGATTATTAGCTGTACATCCTGCGTATTGAGTATTGCATAAAATATACGCGATACGATATACGCAATACCTGTGGCAGAGCTACGCAATACGATAAATGAAACATTTCAATATCATTTTCAAGCCCGATGATAAGCAAATTTCGATTCACGCAGGGGCAACGCTTATCGAGGCCGCAGGCCAGGCCGGCATAATCTTAAACACCGTCTGCGGCGGCAAGGGCACCTGTGAAAAGTGTGCAGTAACCCTTGGGCCGGGCGGAGAGCAGGTCCTGGCCTGTCAGTACCATATTCAAAGCGACCTTACAGTAACAATTCCCGCCGGCTCCAGGTTCTTCGAGCAGAAAATCCTCGCTGAAGGTATTGATACAAAAGACAAAATCCAGCCTGACATATACAAAAAATATTTGAAGCCCGATTCCACCGCCCCAATATTCGGCGCGGCAATCGATATCGGCACAACCACAGTCGTTGCTAAGCTGATTGATATGACAGACGGCCGATGCCTAACAACCCAGGCGGATTTAAATCCACAAAGCCGGTACGGCGATGACGTCATCAGCAGAATCACCTACGCCGAGACCGATGCAAAATTAGCTGAACTCCAAAAAGTCATAACAGACTGTATAAGCGACCTGATTGCCCGCCTTTCCAAACAGGCCGGCGTAGATGCAAAGTGCATATATGAAATGGCCGTCGTCGGCAACACGACGATGAACCACATCTTCCTTAAATTGCCTGTCAAGCAGCTTGGCCAGGCACCGTACAAGGCCTTTTCTCTCGATGCTAAAGACACACCCGCTGAAGATATGGCCCTGCAAATAAACCCCGCCGGCAATATCCATACCGTTGCCAATATTGCCGGCTTCGTCGGCTCAGATACCACCGCTGTCGCACTGGCGGTCGATATCGATTCGGCTGAAGAAATGACATTGGCGGTCGACATCGGCACAAACGGCGAGCTTGTGCTCGGCACCGTCGATAAACTCTATGCGGCAAGCTGCGCCGCCGGGCCAGCACTGGAAGGGGCACGTATAACCTGCGGCAGCAGGGCGGCCGAAGGCGCGATAGAAGCCGTCGTCGCAGGCGAAGATGACATAGTTCTGGATGTGATAGGCGATTGCCCGCCTCGCTCGATATGCGGCAGCGGTCTGATTGATGCCGTGGCGGTACTGCTCAATCTCGGCATCATTGACGCAACCGGCCGGTTCGCCACGGCAAGCACGCTGGCAGACAGTGTGCCTGTGGCTATTGCCTCGCGCATACGCACCCAAATAGGCGAGCCGGTCTTTATCCTGACAGGCAGCACCGATACTGAAACGGTGTTTCTGAATCAAAAGGATATCCGGCAGGTTCAGCTTGCCAAGGCCGCCATCCGGGCTGGCATCAAACTTTTGCAGAAAAAACTTGGCCTCGAAGATTCTGACATAAAACAGATTTTTTTAGCTGGTGCCTTTGGCAATTACATTCGTGCTGAAAGTGCGCTGCGAATAGGCCTTTTGCCGGACGTCCCGGCCGAAAGGATTCATTTTGTCGGCAACGCCGCCAGTGCCGGCGCACAGATGATACTACTTTCTCAGCGGTGCCGAGATAAAGCCTGTGAACTGGCCCGCAAAATAGAATACGTTGAAATCGCAAACGAGCCCGACTTCCAGGCCGTCTTTGCAGACTCAATGCGGTTCTAACGAACGGTAACTGGTGAGTGGTTAAGTAGAGGCACTTATGTCCTTTATTAAGAACATGGTGCAAAAAAGGAAAAGCGAGAGGATGCCGGACTGGCACTTCAAGTTTATGAACCTGCTCTTTCATCTCATAGACTTCATATACCCATACATAGACAAACGCGTCAAAAAGTTCGGACTAAAGCCGGGTATGACGGTCGTGGATTACGGCTGCGGGCCGGGCAGGTACTCCATGAGATTCGCACGACTCGTAGGCCGGCACGGAAAAGTCTTTGCGGTCGATATTCACGAACTGGCTGTCGAAGCCGTGAAGGAAAAGATTGAAAAATATGGATTAACAAACATCGAAGCCGTATTGGCAAGCGGATATGACAGCGGTCTGCCCGACACAATAGCAGACGTAGTATGTGCTCTTGATATGTTCTTTATGATAAAAAAGCCCACAGAATTTTTAGCAGAGCTCAAAAGAATAACTAAAAACTCCGGCTGCCTGGTAATTGATGGGGGCCATCAGCGGCGCAGCGTTACTAAGGCCAACATCCTGCAATCCGGCCATTGGGACATCTTCGAGGAAACCCGTGACCACCTAAAATGCAAGCCGAACTATACGTAAAGCGGCATTGCAGAAACAAGCTCGCCCACGAGCCGGAGTCAATATCAAATATCCGGCACTGACGGAATTACCAATAACCACTCACCAGTTACCAATCACCAATATCCTCCCGCAAACCGACGATTTTGCGCGATTGCATTTTAACTTTCAAAATACACGTCGTCGTTTTCAAGGGCCTTTCTTAAATAGCCATATCGAAGCTCACGTGTTCCACAGTTTTTAGCTGCGCAGAGGGCCGCTGCTGTGCCTGTCGCCTGTCCTTGTCCCATACAGCTTACCGTGTTTCTGGTGGACATGTGCGCTCTGCGGTCGGAGGTTATCATCATCCCCGCCACCAAAAGATTATCTATTCGTGCTACACGCAGCGCCCTATACGGGATTCCGTATGTGCCGCCATTTTTTATCTGAAAACGCGGAGCAGAGTCGTGAAAACCGTAAACCATAACTTCGTCATCAAAATGTCTGCCTTCAATTACATCTTCATGTGAAATGTCATAGTCGCAGGTGATCAGCCGGCCGCGGCGGATACATAGTTTGGGGCTCGTCCTGGCGATAAATGCTTTTTCGCAGCCGGGGACATATTTTCTGAATAGCTCTATCGCTTTTGCCTGGCGCCTTCTTAGCTCCAATTCCGCTTTCGCCACTTCATCTCTGTTAGTAGGACTGACGGGCATTGTGAGATTCAGCTTTATGAACATAAAATAGTTGTCGTGCACGGTAGTCGTTACGGTTGACATACCGATTTTCCCGGTCCCGGCCCTGAAGCCGGCGGGAAGATTGACGGTCCTGCCCTGCAGCCGTACGATTTGCCCATCTTTTCCGCTGCGCCGGCCTTCGGCCTGTTGATAAATGGCGTCGTGTGATTTGAGGAACTCGTAGTATTTCTCGACGCTCACATTCCCGATGCCAATACTATTGCATACCGCGTAATCGTTTGGCTCGGTGTACTTCGCGCCGGCATAA
>JAUVYZ010000260.1 GCA_030602845.1 Phycisphaerae bacterium
AGGTCGCAGACATACGCTTTGCCTTTTTTTATAAGTTGCACAGCATATTCGTACATCTGCTTGAAGTAATCCGAGGCGTAGTACAGCCGGTCCTCCCAGTCGAAGCCGAGCCAGCGGACATCTTGCTTGATAGATTCGATGTATTCTTCTTCTTCTTTGATGGGATTGGTATCATCGAACCGCAGATTGCACAGGCCACCCTCGTTTTCGGCGGCGATACCGAAATTAAGGCAGATGCTCTTGGCGTGTCCGATGTGCAGATAGCCGTTCGGCTCAGGAGGAAATCGCGTAACAACCCGACCGCCCCATTTATTTGTCTTTAGGTCCTCTGCGACAATTTGTCGGATAAAGTCGAGCCTGGTTGTAGAGTCATTTGTCTTCATATTAGCGACGCCTTTCGCCTTTTCTTTGTTGCTGCCTATAATTTAGCACATTATAGGTACGCAGGACAGCCATATTTTTGAGCATTGACATTGACCGGCTTTAGAGGTATCCTACTTTGATTTAGTACATGACTTCGGTAGGAGTTCTAACTAATGGTCGTAACGCGTTTTGCGCCGTCGCCGACAGGTTATTTGCACGTAGGCGGAGCCAGAACGGCTCTTTTTAACTGGCTTTTTGCCAGGCGGATGGGCGGCAAATTCATACTCCGTATCGAAGATACGGACATCAAACGTAATACCCCCACAGCCACCCGGCAGGTTATGGACGACCTGCGCTGGCTCGGAATCCAGTGGGACGAAGGCCCGGAAGTCGGAGGCCCCAACGGCCCATACCTGCAGTCCCAGCGAAGGGACATCTACGATAAATACATAAAACAACTCATTGATGAGAAAAAGGCGTATTACTGTTTCGATACGCCTGAAGAGCTCGATGCACTTCGCAAAGAAGCTGAGACCCAAAAGAAAAACTTCATTTATCCCCGGCCCAAAGATTTCCCCGATGAAAGCGATGTCGAAAAGGCAAAGGCCCGGGATAAACCGGCGGCAGTTCGTTTTGCAATGCCGCTGACCGGGATTGTTGTAACAGATGTTGTTCGCGGTGAAGTAAAATTCGGACCCGGCCAAATAGGCGATTTTATCGTACAAAAATCCGATGGCTTCCCAACATACAACTTTGCCTGTGTGGTTGATGACTATTCGATGAAGGTTACCCACGTCATTCGCGGCCAGGAACATCTTATGAATACGCCCGGCCAGCAGGCATTATGGAAAGCTCTGGGATTTGGCGAGCTTCCTAAGTATGCCCACATGTCCGTTACCATCAGCGAAACCGGCGGCAAACTTTCCAAACGCGAGCGTCCGAAAGCCCTTCGCAAAATAATCAAGGCAACACAGGAGATAGACCTCGAAAAGCTTGCAGAGGTCGGCAACATTACCCTTGAAGAGGTCGAAACTTTTATCAAGGCAAAGACCACCCCTGATGTACCCAGCATTGATGCAATGGCGACGTATCTTGGCGTTGCTCTGCCGGAGATTAACGTTGTCGATTTCTTCCGCAGCGGCTATCTGCCCGAAACAATGGTAAACTTCCTTGCACTGCTCGGCGCCAGCCCCGGCGGCGACCGTGAAATTATGCCGCTTGACGAATTAATCGATTGTTTTGACCTTTCGCGTTTGACAAAGGCCAACAGCTTGTTCGACCGCAAGAAACTTCTTGCTTTCAACACCGAGCATATCCGTCAGGCCGGCAAAGGAAAGCTCCTTGGCCATTTTAAGGATTACCTAAAAGCTGTTGAATCACCCGTAATTTCCGCGGATGATAAGATGCTCGAGAAAATTTTAGAAATTAGTGCGGGTGCAAGGACCTTAGCTGATATTGAGAAAAAAAGCAGGTTTCTATTTTTAGCTGATGATGCAATAGAGTATGATGACAAAGCGGTCAAGAAGGTTTTGTTAAAAAATGACGGCCTGGCTGTTCTGCAAATCGTCAGGGACAAGCTCGCTGTGATGGAGCAATTCACTGAGGAGAATATTGAGAATATGCTGCGCAACTTGGCCGAGGAAAAGCAAGTCGGCCTGGGCAAAGTCGCTCAACCGCTGCGTGTGGCTCTATGTGGAACCACGGTCAGCACACCGATTTTCGATTCCGTTCAGATGTTAGGCAAAGAAAATACCTTAGCAAGGATAGATACTGCACTGAAAATAGTCGAAACAAGACCTCAAACTTAAAGGGACTTAGAAGTGTCATTGTTGGTTACCGGCTCGATAGCTATTGATACTGTTAAAACGCCTTATGGAGTTAGTGAGAATTGTCTTGGCGGCTCGGCTGTGTATTTTAGTATGGCGGCGAGTTTCTTTACGCCGGTTCGGCTTCTCGGTGTTATCGGTTCGGATTGTCCCTTTGATTTGGCTAAAGTTTTTGCCGGAAGGAACGTTGACTTAACGGGTCTGGAAGTAAGACAGCAAAGCAAAACCTTCCGCTGGAAAGGCACTTACAGCGATAATATGGATGACAGGAGAACTGATTGCCTGGAATTAAATGTCCTTGCCGAAGCGCCGCCGAGAGTGCCTGATGAATATAAAGACAGCAAATACGTTTTTCTTGCCAACACGGCGCCCGCCCTTCAGCTTCAATTGCTCGAACAAGTTGAAAAGCCCACTTTTGTAGTTGCTGATACGATGAACTGCTGGATTGAGAATGAGCTCGATGATTTAAAGCAGCTGCTAAAAAAAACCGATTGCTTGATAATCAATGAAGAAGAAGCAAGGATGCTGGCGGACGAACATAATCTGATAAGGGCGGCGAAAAAGGTTTTGGATACGGGGCCGAGCGTTGTTATCATTAAAAAAGGCGAATCGGGTTCAATAACGTACAACAGCAACGGGGAAGGATTCATTCTGCCGACCTTTCCAGCCGCTGAAGTTAAAG
>JAUVYZ010000036.1 GCA_030602845.1 Phycisphaerae bacterium
ATATAGGCCGCATCATCTTCGGGTCATCGGAATATATCAAAGACGGCCTGCTGCCGCTTACGGAATGGCTGGGGCCAAGCCCCTGGTGCGAGCGGATGCTCAGCATCCTTGACGATATATGGAAGCACGCCCCCGTCGAAACGAAGTACGGCAAAATTCCGTCCACCAACCAGGAAATCAACGGCGAGATGCTTCAGGCGCTTTCCCGCATCTACTGGATGACGGGCGAAAAGAAATATCTCGACTGGGCTGTCCGCCTCGGGGACTATTATCTGCTGGGCGAACACCATCCCACCAAAAACACAAACAGGCTCTCGCTTGATGACCATGGCTGCGAGATAATCTCCGGGCTGTGCGAGCTGTACGCGACGGTTCACTTTGCGATGCCCGATAAAAGACGCGCCTATGAAAAACCCATCCACGAGATGCTCGACCGTATTCTGGAAATCGGCCGACATGAGCATGGGCTATTCTATAACCGAATTAACCCGCAGACCGGCGAGCATGCCGGCGACCTGACTGACAATTGGGGCTACGACCTGAACGGCTTCTACACCGTTTATCTAATCGACAAAACCGAGAGCTACCACCAGGCCGTCCGATATGCCCTCGGCAACCTTCACCAACACTATAGTGACTACAAATGGGAAGGAGGTGGCGCCGACGGCTACGCCGATTCTATCGAAGGCGCCATCAATCTCTACAACCGCGAACCAATACGCTCGGTAGAAGACTGGCTGGACTATTCAACAAAGCTGATGTGGAAAATTCAAAAACCAGATGGCGTCATCGAAGGCTGGCACGGGGACGGCAACTTTGCCAGAACCACGATTATGTATTGCCTGTGGAAGACCAAAGGCCTGACTATCCGTCCCTGGCGGGAAGATGTCGTCTTCGGGGCTGTTCAGGAAGGTGATGTTCTCAAAATCAGTATCCGTGCCGAAAAGCAGTGGCAAGGCAAAATCCTATTTGATACGCCGCGTCATAAGACGGTTATGAATATGCCTCTCGATTGGCCGCGCATCAACCAGTTCCCGGAATGGTTTACCGCTAAGGGCGAAAAACACTATACGGTCCACGACCTGACGTCCAATTTAAAGGCAACGTATACGGGCAAGCAGTTGAACGAAGGCATCACGCTGCATCTACAGCCCGGTATCGAACGGCGCTTGCTGGTAAAGTAGCCGCGAGAAAGGGCACAACAGCAAAACCATATTTATTCACGCGTGTACTTGCTGCAAGTAACATTCAAAAGCAGGGGGTGTTGTAATGGCACAATTAGCTTTAGGCAAATCGACAAGTTATGATGATATCGAAAAAGCATCGCACATTTACTCGGCGCTTCGGCGAAGTCGGCCGAGGACGAGGTGGGACCTTAAAAATTACGTCGAAGTCTTTCTGGGCATAGAGGTCCCCGACAAAAGAATCTGCCCGGAACATAACCGGCCGATGGACTATCTGTGGCACAGTTTCTCCAGTGACTTCGCTGCGGAAAAGCCGGCCAATTCCGATGCGATTGTCTGGGCCAACCGTGCCGGGGGCAAAACCGAATTGGCTGCGGTCGCGACGCTTCTGGATTGTGTCTTTAAGCCGAGCTGCCAGGTGCGAATCCTGGGCGGCTCAGGTGAGCAGTCCGGCAGGATGTACGAATACCTGACCGGCTTTTTATGGAACGGCTTCGAAGAATTTTTGGCAGGCCCGGTGCTCAAAGGAAAATGCCGCTTTGCCAACGATTCGGCAGTTGAGGTCCTAACGCAATCGGCAACCAGTGTCCGCGGGCAGCATATTCAGAAACTTCGCTGCGATGAGGTCGAGCTTTTCGATAAAGATGTTTTTGCAGCGGCCAAGTTCACCACCCAGAGCACCGCCGGGATTGCAGCGGCTCTGGAGGCAATCAGCACAATGCATCGGCCTTACGGCTTGATGCAAAAGATAGTTTCATCTGCGGGCCGGCTTGGGACGCCGGTTTTCAAATGGTGCGTATGGGAAGTGATTGAAAAGTGCACCGATAGAAACTGCTCGCAGTGCGCCTTATGGGGTGACTGCCGGGGCAAGGCCAAATCAGCAAACGGTTACTTGAAGATTGACGATTGCGTAACACAAAGGCGTCGGGCCAGCAGGGCGTGCTGGGAGGCCGAGATGCTCTGCAAAAGACCTTCGCTGGAGAATGTGGTCTTTGACGAGTTCGACCTTGCCAGGCACGTGCAGCCGGTCGATTATGCCCCGAATTTTCCGGTGTATCGGGTGCTTGATTTTGGTTTTGTAAATCCGTTTGTTTGTTTGTGGATTCAGGTTGATAACGATGGCATCGTTCGGGTGATAGATGAGTATGTTCGGAGCCGGGCGACGATTGACGTGCACGCTGAGGAGATAAAGAGCCGCACGCCTGGCGGCGAGGAGCGGGTGGCGGCGACCTTTTGCGACCCAAGCGGGGCCGGCGTAAATGATGTTACCGGCACAAGTGTCATTCGGGAACTGCGGACACTGGGGATAGCGGCCCGATACCGGCGAAGCGGCATCTTAGAGGGCATTGAGCTTATCCGCCGGGCGATTCGGGCCGGCGATGGCAAGAGCACCCTTATAATCTCGCCGAGTTGTCAGCGGCTGATAGAGGCGATGCGGTGTTATCATTATCCCGAAAGCCCAACCGGCAGGGGGGCGGAACTGCCGCTCAAAGACGGCCTGTATGACCACCCGATAGACGCCCTACGCTACTTCTTCGTCAACTACAAACACAGCACCAAAACCGCCACCCGGCGGTATTAGGGCCCTGAAATAAACTTGCTGTCCGGTTTCTGATTAGAGGGTTTTCTTTGACTTGTTGCTGTTACCGATGTAAACTGTGTGAAATTGAAGACTGTTGGGCGGCAAAACGATGAATTATCTATTTGACAAAGAGCACATATCCCAGCACGTAGTTAAATACGGCGTTGACATTCGGCCAACTATTGTGCTTAAGCAGGATAAAACGAAGCTGCAGGAGTATTGCAACCAGCTGATAGAGCAGTTTCCTGGGGTATTTGAGACGCTTTTAGTGGGCCCCAAACAACTGCGTGTACAAAAGAGTTTTCTTTTACCCAATACAAAACGGGTCGAAATGCCGACGTTCGTATTAACCCACCGAGGGCCTGTTTTTAGTTTTCCGGAACGCATATACCTCGACGAGGTACAAGATTTAGGTATTGCCGAGAAGGATAAAATATTTCGTAAGGCCCTGGATGAGCTAAGAAGTAAATTTGTGGGCCGAAGAATAATGCGCGTTGGCGTGATTCATGAATTTGTTTTCGACACCGGGGAAATAAACTCGGTTGAGATAATAGCCAGTAACCTAAAAAACGACGTCTGGAGAGAAAGAATAAAAAATTTAAGTATCCGCCTTGAAACTCCAAGGGAGGGGAAAAATATCAATCTGGAAATAAGACCAACGCAGCTGAGGCGTGTTGGAAGAGGCGGCGGAAATGCTCGCAGTCAAAACATTGGGTTCGGCATAATTGTAAATGTAGATATTAATAACCAGGAAATCAAGGACGACCTGACGAAGGCCGAAGTGCGCGACATCGTTACGTTTGCTAACGACTATGTCCCCGAGGAGTTAATTAAATTTTTGAATAATGAGTATTAGTGGATTTTTCGGGGCAAGCAGGGCGAACAATTCCCTCGGTCACAAGCTGGAAACAACCCTATCGGTACTTTATGACACTTCTTCTTCAATTACAAACACATCAGCTTTTTTGCACATAAAAAAACAGGGCTGAGACGCGGAGGGAGAGGAGAAAGCGAGATAATCTCAGCCCTGAAAAAATGCTATAATAATACGGAGACGGCAAAAAGGTTCTATAAATCTATACCACCGCCGTCAAAAAATGTTCGTAACCGGTAAAAATAATATCCAGCGTTACGTAGTACCTCAGCATCAATATCTTACCAACAGGTGTGAATATTAAAACCAGAGAAGCCCTTGGCTTTTATCTCGGTAACGATTTTACTAAACTATTCACATAAAGGCAAGTATAATTCGACGATAAATGGTAAAAATGAAACTTATTCTCAAATAAGGAAGGATAAATGTGCCGGATTAGAAAACACAATGTAATCGTTGCCGTGTTATCTTCGTTGATTATCTTCAACGGATGTTCTGGAACGCAAACGGCCGGGAAGAGCTCTTCAGACAAGCCGGTATTGATGCCTGAAATTGAAGGACAGTGGTGGCAGGTTGCGGGGAGTCCCGACCTCGGAGAACTCACAAGCCAGAAACAGCAGCCGGTCGATTTCGGTATCTGGCAGGCGGCGGACGGTACCTGGCAGCTCTGGTCGTGTATCAGAAAGACAAAATGCGGCGGAAACACGCGACTGTTTTATCGATGGGAAGGCAAGAACCTAACGGACATAAACTGGAAGCCGATGGGGATTGCTATGCAGGCCGACACTGCACTTGGCGAGCAAAAAGGTGGGCTTCAGGCCCCACATGTGATTAAGGTCGATGATATCTACTATATGTTCTATGGTGACTGGAACCGTATCTGCCTTGCAAAAAGCGATGATGGTAAGACTTTTACACGCGTGTTAAATGAAAAGGGCCAGCCCGATTTGTTCACAGGGCCATACCCGCATACGCGTGACCCGATGGTGCTTGTTTTGGGGAACACTTATTATTGTTATTATACAGGACATACAACAAACGAAGGTGCGGACTTTTGCCGAACATCGCAAGATATGCGCAACTGGAGCAAGCCGATTATGGTGGCAGCCGGTGGCCGAGCCGGAGGTACTAAGTATTCAGCCGAGTGCCCTCACGTAGTCTACAGGCAAGATACGGGACTGTATTACCTCTTCCGCACGCAGAAATACGGCAGGGATAATATAAGCTCCATATATGCTTCCGCAGACCCGCTGAATTTCGGCGTTAATGACGACCGTTATTTCCTCGGCACGTTAGCCGCAGCAGCACCTGAGATCGTCAAATATAGCGGTCAGTACTACATCGCAGCCCTTTCGCCAGGCCTTAAGGGTATCAGGATTGCAAAGTTAAAATGGGCTGGTCCGTAGCAAAATCTCCATAATACTTGCGATTTTTCCAGATTTCATTTTAATTTCTGGCAGAAACCGGCCATAATTAGGCACAGAATTTCATTCGGCTGGTATTCATCCAGCCCCTGATAGGGGCGGGATTCATATTAGCAGGCATATTAAAGTTGTTAACATAGTCGAGTTTTGGCAGAATGGATAAATTGGAACATTTTAATGAAAGGGTGGAACTATGAAGAAAACAATTTTTACGATGCTGGCGGTTCTGGCGGTATCAGGTGTGATACTGAGTGGCTGCAAGAGCAAGGAGCCGGAACCTGAGCCGGAAGTCGAGCCGGAAGTCGAGCCGGAAGTAAAGCCGGTAGTAAAGCCGGTAGTAGAACCGCAAGCCGGTAAAACAGCACCGGCATTTACACTAAACAGTTTTGACGGCAGAGCGATAAGCCTTTCCGACTACAAGGGCAAAATCGTGGTGCTGGAGTGGCTCAATCCCGAATGTCCGTATGTCAGATACCATTACGAGAAGAAAAATACGATGATAGAGCTTGCGGCCAAGTCCAAAGCTGACAATGTCGTCTGGCTGGCGGTAAACAGCACATCGCATTTAACCCCAGAAACGGACAAAGAGTTTGCAGACAAGCATAATCTCGATTATGCGATACTCAGCGACAGCTCAGGTGTGGTGGGCCGAGCGTACGGCGCAAAGACAACGCCCCATATATTCATCATCGACACCGACGGCAATATTGCCTACGACGGCGGAATTGATAATGCGCCATTGGGCATACCACCCACAGGAGAAGCACTGATTAGCTACGTTGACAAGGCCCTGACAGAGCTGATTGGCGGCAGGACGGTAAGCACACCGAAAACCAAGTCCTATGGCTGTTCTGTAAAGTACGCTAATTAGCCCGGGTTCGGCAATTTTGTTTAACTGTAAAATCTATAAGTTTTGCAGTGGGCGGCTGTATCTGAGGTTCATTTTGCCTGCGTCACGCAAGGCTGGCAAACTTACTCGTCAGGTGCGGCCCCTATACTTTAATGAGAGGAATTTGATATGCTTTCCTGTAACCGTAGAAGCGCTTTGCGTCTGTCCGCTGTTATCGTGGGGATTTCCGTGTTTTGTTCATTGGCACGCGCAGAGTTCCCGAAGTTCGAATATCACCAAATCGCCCAAATCGGAGACAAAATGGGGCAGACGTCTTTAGTAGATGTTGATAAAGACGGAGACCTGGACTGGATTGCCGGCTGCAGTGGCGGAACTATCTGGTGGTTCGAGTATAAAGGACCAGACAATTGGGTCAGACATACGCTCGGCCAAAAGGTCTTGACCGAGGTAGGCGGCACAGCGTTTGATGTAGATGGCGACGGCTGGGTGGACCAGGTCTCCGGCGCCGCCTGGTTCCGCAACACCGGAAAACCACGACGGCAAGAATTTATCAAGTATCCCAACGGAGCTATTATAAAAACCCACGACAACGTGGCCGCAGACATCGATGGGGACAAGAAACTCGATGTGTTGGCTATGAGCGACAGAAGCGCGTTGTACTGGTACAAGATTCCCGATGACCCAACGAAAAAATGGAAAGGCCACAAAATCGGTGAAGCGGTCCACGGTGGAATTGACCCGGCGGGGGTTGCTGATATCGACGGCGACGGCGACAATGACGTTGTCCGCTCAAATGTTTGGTTTGAAAATGAAGATGGAAAGGGAACCAAGTGGGCCGAGCACAAAAACATCGATTTCGGCCAGCCCCGTGCAAGATTTCCGCTGATGACAAAAACGTGGTTAGTTGACATCGATAAAGACGGGGACAATGACGTCGTTCAGGCCGAGGGGGATTGTGTGAGCGGACGGGTGGCGTGGCACGAGAACAAGGATGGTAAAGGCCGAGTATGGATAAGACATATCATTGCAGGCAGGACCGGCCAGGACTACCATTCACTCGCTGTGGCGGATTTCGATAACGACGGCGACCTTGATGTTTTTTCAGGCGGAGGGCCATTGACAAAAAGTCCCCCCCATAAATGTTTTATCTGGGAAAATCTTGACGGTAAAGGCGGAGGGTGGAAAGAGCATTTGATTCTCAGCGGCAAACGGTGCCACGAAGCTAAGGCAGCAGATGTTGACGGTGACGGCGATATTGATATATGCTCCAAGCCCTGGAATGGCAATGAGCACGTTTATCTTCGCAACATGCTTAAATAGACACCACAATGTAATTAGAGTCTCTGTTGCCCAACACACTGTTGGAACCGATGTGCATTTCCCTTTTATTGGTAGCTAAATAGCTGACAAATTGCCGATACTTATGGAAGCGATATATGTCGGGCGGAGCGAACGGATATAAGAAGGTATCGAGACCCGATTCTATTGCACAGCCCGGCAGTAGCCGGGTGAACAGTCTGAAAACCCTCAAATGAAGGGAGGTGTTAAAATGGCAAAATGGGCATTTGTTACGGTGCTGCTTTATATATGCTTGGTGGTGATTGTCTTTGTCCCATTAGTCGGGTGGCTGGCTTTTGTGGGTACAGAAGCCAGTATCTCTGATATCTTAGAAGCGTACACGGCCTGGCAGTTCTGGCTGTTTTGCGGGATTATAACGGTGATACAGGCACTGATGCTGTTATTTCCGGTAAAGACAGCTGCAGAGGCACCGAAGCCGCAGCGGCTGATTTGGGTCCCCGTAGTAACGGCAGCACTATTATTTTCCATCCTGGTTCTGGGCGTAGTATGGTCGATACTGATGGCAATTTGGGGTGATGATATTCTCGGGGACTATTTCCCCTTGGCCAGTTTCGCATTTGTGATATTCTGCTGGATTGTCTGGCTGCTTGTCTTTTATCGGTTTTACCGGGGTGTTGAGGCCAAGACTTTATTCCGGCGTATTACGACCTGGCTTATTCGCGGCAGTATTGTCGAACTGCTCGTGGCGGTGCCGAGTCATATCATTGTCAGGCGCAGAGATGAATGCTCTGCACCTGGATTCACTTACTTCGGTATAGCAGCGGGCCTGGTGATTATGGCTCTTGCTTTCGGGCCCGGGTTATACTTTTTGTTCCGTCAGCGTTTTGAACGGATGAAGCCCAGAAGCAAACGTAACAACCATCAGCTTTCTAACCAACAGTTATAGTCGCATCACTGGCACAGGGGACTTGGCCGCTCGTTAATCGACCAAATATTAAAAGCCATTGTTGACGAAACAGCTCTCATTGACTATCCTATGCTATCCGAAATTCGGCTCGGTGATATTGGAGAAAAGAAACCATGAAAGTTAGAGAAACACAAGCCTTAGGGTTGTTCGGCGACCTTGGCGTTATTGAAAAAGTTGGAAACAAAGGAAAAACTACGGAGAGACTTGAACGTTTGGATTTACACGGTGTATTGAAAAGCAAAATACAACCACTTTGCAGATTAAAATATGGTGAGATATGGGAAGATCGAGTCAAGGGACACAGAGTAGGTGTGCTTGATGCCACAGAGATTGAAGATGTAAATAAAATAGTAGGTAGTGAAAAGGCTAAACTTATCATAAATGACCCGCCTTATAATGTGGCGGTAGGGAATGCTAACACAGATAGATTGTTTAAGATAAGCTTGCGAGACTACTCAGATTTTTCAGCAAAATGGGTGAAAAATGCCACCAAAATAATGGATGAAAATGCTCACTTATATATATGGATGGGAGCAGATTACAAAGATAATTTCCAACCTCTGCCAGATTTTATGATTATGATGAGAGAATTCAAAGAACTAAAACCGAAAAACCTAATCACTTTGAGAAATCAAAGAGGATATGGAACTCAAAAAAACTGGATGTGGATAAGACAAGAACTTCTGCACTATGTAAAAGGAAAGCCGGAATTTAAGGTTGTTTATACTGATATTCCCAAAATTTTAAGAGGGTACTACAAAGTGATAAATGGGAAATTGCTCGAGAATTTAGAGCGAAGCAAATCTAACACAATAAGACCAGGAAATGTCTGGGTGGACATTCAACAAGTTTTTTATCGTTTAGAAGAGAATGTCCCTGGGTGTTATGCTCAAAAACCTTTGAGAGCAATTGAAAGACTAATTTTAACCAGCAGCAAAAACAAAAACGTTGTTTTAGATTTCTTTGCTCATTCGGGAACTACACTCATTGCTGGAGAAAGGCTTAACAGAAAGGTTTTCACATTCGATGTAGATCCGATTTTTGCAGAGATTACTATAAGAAGATTAGAGCATTTTAGAAAAATAGGTAAAACAGGCTGGCAGTGGAGAAATCCTTTTCCTGAAATAGAAAAGCAGACCGGAGAGTATAAATGGATATAAAGCAACTCAAGGATTATTTGGATTCACTTGCGGAGTCATTGAAAAATAAGCAGAGAAAATTATTGAACGCGCGCCTTAGAAGTCTAATATCAGTTTTCCCGTTTAATGAATATGAATATATCCTTATGTTTTTATTGGATAGAAAGATTATAAGTTTTAAGGAATATGAGAACCTCAGGAATGATTACGTTTCCTCAAATAGATATCTTGATCTTTATGGACTTGCTCCCCGAATATTTGGGGAAATTTGGGGACATGAACATATCAGGGATTTAGATAAAAGATTCGTCAAACCTGATAGAGGTATTGACCCCGATTATAATGGACAGTATGACCTGTGGATTGATGATGTTAGGGTAGAAGTGAAAGCCTCCAGAGCTATCAATAAGAAGATAAGAGGTAATTTGGTTGCCAAGGCTTTACAATATGGTTCTTTAGAGCCGATGTGGATGAATTTTCAGCAGATAAAATTGGATATATGCGATGTTTTTATCTTTGTAGGGGCGTGGACTAATCAGATAGGTTACTGGGTATTGTCTAACGATGAGGTGAAAAATAACAAATATTTAAGCCATCAGCATAGGGGAGGAATAGAGTATCAGATAGGGATAACAGAAAAAAATATTGCTGAATTCGATGCTTATAAAGTAGAGCCGAATAAACTCGGAGACACAGTTCTTAGAAAAGGAAAGAAAAGATGAAATTGCCCCTGAACGGAACTTTTTAGAGAGATTTTTGCGATGCTGAAAAGAACACATACATGCGGGCATCTTCGTCTGGAAGATGCCGGCAGAAAGGTCACTTTGGCCGGCTGGGCCCATTCTTATCGCGACCACGGCAATCTGGTATTCATCGACCTCCGTGACAAATTCGGCCTGACCCAATTGGTTTTTAACCCTAAGACTCATCCCCAGGCCCACGAGCTTGCCAAGACGGTCCGCTGCGAATGGGTGATAGCCGCTAAAGGGATAATTCAGCCGCGAAGCGAGGGTATGGAAAATCCGAAGCTGCCGACCGGGCAAATCGAAGTCTCCGTGCAGCAATTGGAAATTCTCAACGTCTCCAGGACACCGCCGTTTGAAATCGACAGCGCCGAAAAGACAAGTGAGGAGCTTCGATTAGCCAGCCGGTATATCGACCTTCGTCGGCCTCAGATGCAGGAGAGACTGCGGATACGCCATCGGGTCACCAAACTTGTGCGGGATTATTTCGACCGATTGGGGTTCTGGGAGATTGAGACGCCCTTTTTAGCCAAGAGCACGCCGGAAGGGGCAAGAGATTTCCTCGTGCCCAGCAGACTGCACAAGAACTGCTTCTATGCACTGCCGCAATCGCCGCAGCTCTTTAAGCAAATCCTAATGGTCGGCGGCGTCGATAAATACTTCCAGATAGTGCGGTGCTTCCGCGATGAAGACCCGCGGGCCGAC
>JAUVYZ010000022.1 GCA_030602845.1 Phycisphaerae bacterium
ACTGGCTCTTTGAAAACTATGATGGAAAGCTGACCAACCTCGAAAGTCTTGATACCGACCGATTGAGAGCCGGGCTTTTATCTGTAAAGGGCATCGGCCGCGAGACCGCCAATTCAATTTTACTTTACGCTTTCGACAGACCCATTTTCGTCGTGGACGCCTACACCGCTCGAATTGCCTTCCGTCACCAGCTAATCGACCCGGATGCTGATTACGAGCGGCTGCGCGAACTATTCCAGTCCAATCTTCCGCAGGATATTAAATTGTTCAATGAGTACCACGCATTGTTGGTAAGAGTCGGCAAAGAATTCTGCAGGCCGAAGGCCAGATGTCCCGGCTGCCCCCTCGAAAAACTCCCCCATACGCTCGACATCGAATATTTCTAAACCCCCGTGCCGTCATTGCGAGCGAAGCGAAGCAATCTCAAAACTGGAGCGAAGTGGAAGTCCTGAGCGCAGTCGAAGGGTCCCCAATAGTCAATAGACAATATCGAAGATCCGGCGTCCGTGTGACGGAATCAATTTGTCCGCCCCTGCCCAACCAGGCACCGCATCACGGCAAAATTATGTTTCACCGATTTAAGAACCTCTTGACTCGCTCCGGTTTATAGTGGAGAATGCTAGATGGTTGATGAAAATTGTAGGCGAGCTCAAATTTGAAATTCCGCTTGAAAGGTAATGTCCGATGTTTAGAAAAATGCTCTGTTTAGCCATTTTGTTTGTCAGTCAGATTGCTTCGGCCCAAACCAGCGATTATTTTAACGCCCTCTACGGTGAATTGCTTCCCGGCTCGACTGAGCAGGTTGGTCTATGGTGGGCCTCCTCCGGCTGGAAAATTAGCCGGCACAAACCGCTGCCAAAAAAAACAGGCCAAGCCATTGTGATACGCGCCGCCCGAAACGAAGCTGAGGCAGCGCAATTGGTAATTCGACCAATGGTTTTCTTAAGCCGCTTCACCGTGCGCCCCGAAGCGTTGACCGGCCCCGCTGGCGCCGTTATCTCCGCTAAAAACATCGAAGTGCTAAAGGTGCAATATGTCAATGTCAAGCGGCCGACCGACAAAAGTTCGGTACCCGGTCCTTGGCCCGACCCGCTGCCGCCGTTAAAAGGTCCCATCAATCTGGAAGCAGGCAAAAATCAGCCGCTTTGGGTCCGCGTAAAAGTCCCGCGCACCACTCCGGCAGGAATCTACACCGGCAAAATTCATCTTGCTGCGCAAAACTACACCGCCGATGTTACCCTGCGCGTAGAGGTCTATGATTTCGTACTTCCCGACCGGATGACCTGCACCACCGCCTTTGGTTTTTCACCTGGCAATGTATTCCGCTACCAGAAGCTCTCCGACCCCGGGCAGAGACGGCTGGTCCTGGAAAAATACTGGGCCAGCTTCAGCGCCCATCACATATCACCTTACAATCCTGCGCCTCTGGACGGATTAAAAGTTACCTGGCCCAAAGTTACCGACTCAATCAAACCGCAGCAGCTCAAGCCGGTCTTCGACTGGACGGCCTGGGACAAGGCGATGGAGCGAGCAATTGATTACTACCACTTCAATTCTTTTCGCCTGGGCATACCGGGCCTCGGCGGCGGTAGCTTTCATTCCCGCCGTGAGCCGAAGCTCCTTGGCTTCAGCGAGGATACGCCCCATTACAAAGCCGCCTTTAACGCTTACTGCCGCCAACTCCAGCAGCACCTCCGCAGCAAAGGCTGGCTCGACGAGGCCTTCGTCTATTGGTTTGATGAGCCTGCCCCCAGGGACTACGAGTTCGTAATGAACGGTTTCCGCAAGCTCAAAGACGCGGCCCCGGATATCAATCGTATGCTCACCGAACAGGTCGAGCCGAAACTCATCGGCGCCCCCAACATCTGGTGCCCCGTCTCATACAACTACAAACACGAGCCCGCCCAGCAGCGCCGCCGACAGGGCGAAAAATTCTGGTGGTACGTCTGCACCGGCCCAAAGGCGCCCTACTGCACCTTGTTTATAGACCACCCCGCCACCGAGCTGCGCGTCTGGCTCTGGCAAACCTGGAAACGAAAAATCGACGGCATCCTCGTCTGGGCCACCAACTACTGGACCAGCTCCGCCGCCTATCCCGACCCTGACCGTCCCCAGAACCCTTATGAAGACCCGATGGGCTGGCGCTCAGGTTACAGCACGCCAAAAGGCAACAAAAGGCCTTGGGGCAACGGCGACGGCCGGTTCATTTATCCACCCAAGGCCGCTGCGGACGCCCATCCCGCCGGGCCCGTTCTTGATGGGCCGGTTGAAAGTATCCGCTGGGAAATGCTCCGCGACGGCATCGAGGACTACGAATACCTGACTATCCTGAACAGACTGCTCAAAGACAAAAAAGACAAACTCACCGCTAAGCAGCGACAGCGATATACTGCCCTCCTTGAGGTACCTGAGGACATTACGAAGGATATGACCACTTTTACGAAGGACCCAGCCCCCATCGAGGCTCGCCGCGACCGGATAGCTCAAGCTATAGCCAGGCTGAGCAGATTATGAGCTGATGCTTATCGCGAAGTTTCTTCCCGTCTGACACCGTGATACGTCGTCAGGACATACTCAAATTTCTTCGCTGACCTCGGCTCTAAGATAAGCGTGAACTTGACCGTATCCACATCGACTTTCTCAAACTCGTCGAAATCGCCGCTTTTCTCCAGCTTCCAGTATGGCGTATTGAAGTTGCGCTGAATCTCGACCTTGACGCCAATCTCGCGAGTATTTCTCACTTCAATTTTGAATTTCTGGATTTCGTCCCATCCGGAGATATTACCGCGACGGTCGAACCTGTAGTTTCCCGTTCTGTAATCCATAAGTGTCGGCTCGACGACAACGTTGGCGACCGCACCAAGGTTAAGCTCCACGTCCTCATCCACAGGGATATACTTAAACGAGGACTGTCCCGTATAAGATAAGTGTCCCTTATCATCAGCGCTTCTATAAACCTTTAGCATCCCGCCGGGTATAGGCGTCTCGCCTAACTTATGCTCTTCATCGTTTTTGAAGCTCAGGAACCGCACCACGGAATTGCCGTATCGCTCCTGCTCATATTTATACAAATTTACCACCGGCACCTCGTTAATATCGAAGCTAAGCAGCCGTTTCGACCAGCCGGTTGGAATCGTCTCCGTCCCTTCAATCGTATAAAGAAAATACTCGCTCAAGCCCTCTTTTTTGATTTCTTTAGGCTTTGAAGGCATAACCGCATCCGCTGTTATGAAGGCATCCAAGTGTATAATTCTCTTTTTGGCTGTCCTTAATAACGCCAATTTCTCCACTGGGACCGGCTCTCCGGGCCTGCCGTAGGGATACCGCCGTCGTGCAAGGTCAGCTATCTGGTCGAGGATATGGACTTTGCCGACAATCAATCGCGTCTGCGCATTTTCGTAATCTTCGCCGCTATTATTTGTAACCCGCACATAACCTTGCAGACGCATCGTCTTTTCATCTTCTGTCAGCGTCCCCATATAAAACGCCCGCCAGGAAAGGCCGCTGGTCAGATACGTAATCTCTACAGGCACCTTGCCGCTTACACCGCTTTTGATATTCCACAGGCCAAGGTTCCTTACCCTCGGCGGATAGGTCAAATCGGCAATATCAATTTTATCTGCATTGGCTTTAGGCAGCATCTCTAAGCTGGTTGGGTCGATGAGCGTATTCGCCCACGAGAATTGCAGCTTGTTTTTGCCATTTTTCAGCGTAAGGTCTCTGCTTTCACGCACTAACGTCATATCCGCTGAGTTATAGATCGTAAGCTGCACCATATCCCGCTTCGGCAGCGTAACCAAATCAACCTTGCCCTGCACAACACCAGTAATCACCAATACCGCTAACAAGAATATTGTTTGTTTCATGGTTTTAGCCTTTTATATCTTCGTGGCCCTTACAGATCGTCAGGCCCATCCTGCATTATTGACCATCGCCTCGGACTGTCAAGGCAACCTTCTTCGAGGCAATATCATTGACTTGCCAAACAATCTCGTGTTTGCCTTTCTCTTTGACGTAGGTATTGAACCTGTGGCTGAATTTCATAGCCGCTCCTGCGGCTATACATTTTGCTTTTTTATCCTTCAATGCCCTGCGCAATATATTCTTCCACTCCTTGAGTTCTTCTCCATCTACGTACACACGGGAACCTAACACCCCTGACTCCAACCTTTTATTGGAATTGTTAAGAATCGTGAAAGTAAGCGTGTACTCCTCCGGTTCAGATTCTGTCAGCCAGTTGCGATTGTAGTCCAAATGTGCTTCCAGGTAATACCTGTCGTCCCATTTTTTCGGAAGATGCCGAATGACTTCTGCTCGCAGGTTTTCTGTAGCCGATGATAACCCCATCTCGAATTTTCGGGAAACATCCGACAACGCCCAATTGACAGGCCTGATACTGAATCTTTTTACGCTTTCTCTGGCTTTCCGGTCTTCGCGGCCAAGTGCCGCAAGCGCTTTCTTCAGCTTCTTGAAGTCGTAAGGCTTTACCGTAAAATGCAACTTGCCGCGAATAGTCGCAGCCGCAGTCTTAGAATCGTTGTCAAGCGTCCTGCTGGCCTTAACCACACGGTTGCCAAAGAGCCCACTGCTGAGCGTCCTACCGATCTCAACCACATAGTCACCCGGAGGCAGAATGTGCGCCCGAGAACTCAGCAACACATATTGCCGGTACTTCTCACCGGGCTTAAGAGTAACAAAAGTTCCGATACCCCCAAGGTGTCCCCTTGGGGGATTCGTAAAATCTCTTCCTGCCTTATTTTTGATCACAACGGAAAATCGGTGATGGTATAGCGTTCCTCTATAATCGCCTCCGACGTCGAAGGAGAAAGTCTCCTCCTGATTATTTACTACTTCGAAGACTGCAAAAATTGGTTCACCGACACAGTACACCTCCTTTTCCAAGCGAAAGCTCCCTGTCAGGCTTTCTTGCGTATCCCGCGAAGGCAGCGTGACTAAATCGACTTTCGCTTGGGTGACGCCGGTCATCGCAGCGGTTATAACTAACGCCAATATTATGCGTTTCATTTTACTGCTCCTTTTTCTTTGTCATTCCTGCGAAATCGAAATCGAAGTCGAAGATCCGGCATCTGTTTGACGGAATCCGGCCCTTGGACGGAATCCGGCTTTAGACGGAGCAGGAATCTGCCTATCACTATAGACGGTTATCGTAGCCAATCGGTTGACAGATAATAAGTAAATTTTTTGCAAAATTTGACCTTCTGGATGCCCCCTTTATGGCCGTAACGACGCATCAGGCCATTTTCACCCTCACAGCCCGGCTTAAACCCAACGCTTGAAAATCTACACAGGCCCTCCTCTGGCAATCTCGAAATTCGATTCACTTGACCGTTTGTTTACGTTCCCTGTCAGTTGGTGATGGGTACTTCGGCTTTGACCGTGACCTTCGGCACCGGCTTATTCATCGCCCAGAACACCGCGTTGATAAGCAGCCGGCGGAACTGCGGATTCTCAAAGTCGTCCGGATGGCCCAGCGACGTGTAGAAAACGCGCGACTTCTTGTAAGTATTCGTCCAGGCGACCGGCTCGGGTTCCTTGTTCGGGATCGTGCCGCTAAGCAGCCGCTTCGCCGACCTGCTCAACGGCCTGACCTCGTACAGCGAACCGATGCTCGCAAAAGGCATACGTACACCTGCAAGTATCGGATGGCCCTTAGCGCCCGCCGCCGCCGTAACCGTCGTAACAGGCCCCCTGCCGTAATGACCGTGGTAGTTCCCGCCTAACACCTCATGGTCGAAATTGCGCCACTCGACGTGACCATTCGGCGCCTTGCCGCGGGTATCAAACGCATGGCTGGCAGTCCGCAATCCAATCAGCGGCTTGCCCCTGTCCAGGTAATCACGGAAGTACTGCATCTGCTCTGCCTGAAAGGCCCTGCGACGAACGAAAACCAAAACCAAATCCGCCTTCGACAGCGCCTCCATACCCGAAATATAATTACGGTCTTCGCCGCTCTTTGTTATACTGCCCTGGAGTATCTCGCAGTTCAAGCCGTATTTCATTTCCAGCTCATGCGCAAAATCGGGACAGCTCTCGGCCGCCTTATACTCACTCTCAGCCGAGATAAAAACCACGCGGGGACGTTTATCGTTCTTGAAGGAAAACTGCGGCCGAGACGTAAACGCCATCGAGCTAATTGTCGGGCACACGAACTTTTCGATGTGCTTAACTATCAGGTTCGTGCCGGTAAAATGGCTCACAAAGGGGGGCATCCGCGAGTTGTACATCGTATCGGTCATGTCACGCATAAGCACGACATTCCTGCCGTATCGCGCCATATTGCGCAGCCCGAAAGGCCGGCCAAGCACGCACATATTGGTATGCACGCCCATAAGGATAATGTTATCGATGCCGCGCTGCTCCAGCAGATTCCAGATTTCCACGCCTGAGTCACTGATAGCGTCTTCGCTGCGAATCTCGATGGTCTCTATCTGTTTGCGCCACGGTGAGCCCCCTTTGCACTTCGGCTCGCAGTCGCACCCGCCGTCGGATTGGTCTATCGGGTACTTGAACCTCTTCTCCAGCCCGCTCTTCCACCTGCACCATTTGCTGATGTCTTTCGGCAGGTTCGCCGTTTTCGCAGCGCTCTGCGCCCGCTTACGGGCCGGATGGTCTTTGTAGTGCTTAATCGTCCCGCTGGGCGAATGCACAATGAGCACGCCTTTGCTGCGCGCTTTGGAGACAATCTCGTTCATCCGCGGCGCCAGCTCCGCAACCCGACGGGTCGCACCCTTGCACCAGTGCTCATTCCACATATCGCAAATAATTACAGCCGTCTCCGACGGCTCCCATTCCAGTTTCTTGTAAACCACCCTGAATTTCCCGCTCCCTTCGGACGTCTCCACCCGGCTGCGAGCGGTCAGAATGAGCTTGTCCTTGTTTGTCGCAGCTTTCGCCTTTTCTTTCCCTGCGCCAAAATCGCTCAGCAGCCCAACCCACACCAGGCCAGCCGCCAGTAAAGACACCATACTCATAGCTTTAGATTTACCAATGCTCATACCAATTGCCTCCAAAAGGCAGGTTTCCATTGTAAGTTATTGTAAGTATAACCAGATCCCACGAAGAGTTCAACCCAAAACCCGTCCCGCGTTACGCAATCCACTTTCTATTATCTTATTGTTTGCATTATTTGGCTGCGTTATAATGGCAATACACAATATTATGAAAAAAGGTGCACAAAAAGATACAAAATATTTCACCGACCTGGCAATAAAACTCGGCGCAGACCACGCAGTAGCTTTCAAAATAGCCGACATTGTTTTTGACCCGCGTACCATACTGAAGTGTATGTTTGGCTGTAGCGACTGGGGTAAGGGACACACCTGCCCGTCGAGACCCGGCTCATTAAGTCCCTGGGAATACCGCAAAGTATTTGAAAAATACTCCTGGGGAATTATTGTTCACTCCAGGAGCAAAAAGGTTGCGCAGGATGTCTCCTTTGCCATTGAGAAGGATGCTTTCCTGAACGGCTACTATTTTGCTTTTTCACTGAGTGACTGCGCGCTTTGCGACGAATGCGCGGGACATCGCAGCGAGCAATGTGTCAACCCGAAAAAGGCGCGTCCCGCTTTCCAGAGTGTCGGAATCGACGTTTTCAAAACAGTCCACCAACTTGGCCTGCCGTTGAAAACTCTTCAAAACGAGGACGAAGAGCAAAACTGGTATTCCGCCGTTTTTATTGAGTAAACATCCCGTTGGCCCACGCCGCTTCTGCACAAATTATATCTGCGAATACCGAGCCGGCCGAAGGATTATATCCGTGATGTTGGAAACCGTATCTTTATAAGCCGGATTCGCACGCAGCTTCTTCCAGTCCGGGTCGCCGCCGAACGTACCCCATCTCTTGTCGCGCGTTGCCAGGTCATCAAAGACCAGCATATACGTCAGGTTCGGCAGTTTCGGCCCTATTATCGTCTCGCCGAAGAACACCGGCTGCAATCTCGTCTTTTTGAATATCGCTATCTCACCGCCTTCGTTGAACATCTCAATCTTCTTCTTGGCCGCCTTGGCACTGTGGCTCTCGTAGATGCGAAGCTCGAAAATGCGAGACTTCTTCTCCGGCACTTCCAGCTTCGGCATATCTTTGAAAGCCACCATCAGCGAGCTTTCTATCCGCACGTATGCCGGCTCGCTCAATGCCGCATTGACGAAGCTCGACTTTCGGTACTCTCCATCTGCGAGCAAACGCGCTGATGCCTGCACCACCGACTCCAGAAACTTATGCACGAGCAAAACGTACAGCGTTGAGCTGCTCGAACCGTACATCGCAGTAAAGACACCGACCGGCTTAATCCCTATCCGGTTCATTGCAGGTATTCCCACCTCACGCAGAAATTCGCCGACCACACGCGTTTTGGCCCGATTAAGCAAATGGTACTGTCTCAGCTCGAAGTATTGTCGTTTTGCCTTTTCACTTTTGCCAATGCTCGCGGCTGCTGCATTGACACCTGCCGCCCCTACAATACCCGCCGCCAGAAATTCTCGTCTTTTCATCTCAAAATCCTCCTTTCAAAAACAAAGAACAATTCTATCTTTGACAAACCTAATCTAACGTTCATCCAATACATTACCGAAACTCTTCCAATTTGTCAATCTCAACTGTAAAATCTCAAATCGTCAATCGGCAATTGTAAATCGCCAATCGAAAATTGTAAATCGGAAATCGTCAATTGAATCGTCCCCCCAGCTTTCAAATTCAATGCACTACCAACTACGAACTACCAACTTCTCTCATATACATTACCGAAACTCTTCCAATCCGTCAACGCTTAACTTCGGTCAGTGCGAGCGCAGCGCCAACCGCCTTTCTATCCAATGTCATAAACACTATGTCTCCGCTTGACTAAAAAGTTGGTTGATAAAATCACCGCATATTTGTAAATTCATAAAGGAACCGGGATGCAACATACTGCTACCATGTGCCAATTCATTTCTAAATCTCGGCATGATGTCAGGAAGTCGGTCAACGTATGACGTAGAGTCTGTTTCTTTTAATCCTTCTCGAATGTGCCTAAAACCTCTGTCTTTAACTAGTCCAGAGTTAACAGCTTCTGTGAGCAGTCTTTTAAATCCCGCTTTATTTTTTCCAAACTTGACCCTCAATGCCACCTCAAGTGTAGAGAACGCCTTAAGCTCGGAGACTTGGTGAAAAGAGTAACAAAACCATGTATATATCGCCAAATTTCTGGCCACGTTAAACTGGTTTCTCACGTCATCCGGAACACCCTCATGCAATTCAACGGATTCCACGGCTTTATAGACATCTTCCAGAGAAAGCGGCTTTCTCTCGCCCGTCTCTCGGTTTATAAGGACATAACATGTGTTTCTTACATCCGGCAACGTTATCTCTTCTAATTTTTTAAGCTTCTCCATCGACTTCGTTTACCTATTTCTTGTCTTCAATAAGCTCTCCACAATGTGAACATTTCTTCTCGCCACTCGTTCCACTCCTTGATTGCTTCATGTCCTTTTTCCGAGCACCGCAGCCGCATCTTGTACTGCTCCTGACTAAACCGCCGCTCTTTTTTCTCCTGCTTTTCTAATCCCTCTTTCCCCATTTACCGCTCCCTTCATACCCACATCATTTACTGGCCAAACTTCCTGATGTCTCACTCATTACTTGGATCCCCCCCTTTTAATTCCATCACCTTCTTTGTCCCTTCTTCCCTATTCAATATTCTATATGTCTGTATGGTATTCTTTTTGTTTGACTCCACTCCTTTCTTACTTGTTTCCCTGGCTGCCCCTTTTACTGAAACGCTATCGAGTAACTTTCTAATGAAATCCAACACAAATCCGGGTTTGGCAAAATTGTCTTTCGACATTGTAGTGAATCCTGGAACCGCTTGGCTCTGCGGCGGTGCCATCTCCTTCACATTCAATCCACCAACTCTACAAAGCCATCGCACCACCTCGCAACAAAGTTTGTGTCCCTCCTCAGCCTCCTTAAAGTCTGGCACAGCACCACCATGAGCAACTTTATTACGTATTTGATAAAATGACATAAGCTGATAATACAATTCATCGTCCTCGCAGTAAAGGCTTCTACCACACACTTCCTTGAGACCCTTGTGAGTCAAACGTCCGATTTTAGTTCTGATTGACTTCCTTTTTTTCTCTGCCATCTCCTCCGCTTTTTTCGAGTTGGTACCAGATTTGATAATCTTCTGTTTCAACTTCAACTTAAAAATTGAATTCGCAAGAGATTCAACTGCAGCATATGAGTTCAGCACCGTTAACCTTGGCATGCCGCGGTAAAGAGACATTAGAGCTTCTGCCAAAAGTTCATTGCTCGTATCCGCAGTAGGTGTAACAGCGTTATAATCATTGTCTCCAAAGTAGAACAATGGTTGATGCATTAACCGCGCAAGGCTAATGGTCATCCCTGAGGCGTAAATATGCCATCGTTTGCAGTTTGAGCACAAGTTCTCAATCCCGTGATGAACCATCCCGGCATCAAATAGCGAAACTGGATAGATCAGCCACGACATCAGATAAGGCACATTACGGTGGATATTTCCAACAAACTCTGACAAGTAATCCATACAAGGTCTTATCTTTTTATCCGCTCCTTTAAAAGCCTCCTCAGGAGAATTATAGATAGTATTTTCTCGAAAAATAGCCACAGACTGCAAAACCTCCCGATGTTTCTCATCCTCATTCATAGGCCTTGCACTTTGGCTTCTCTTTTCCTTATTTTTACTATGTCTGGGCCGCAGATCCACTCTCGGCATGCCGCTTTTTAAGAATACTCTATCCAGCCCATTGGAAACTATAAACTCGAAATCTTTCTTATCGATCTTCACCTGCGCATTATGATATTTTTGAAATGGAAACGGGTAAGGTAATGATACATGCATCCTCCATCTAAATTTCTGTATTCCACCTGCGGGCACACCACATCCGGGCGTTATCGTCGCTGTCGCGTTTGGATTAAAAATGAACATCTCTAATCTCCTGTATAAATTTCAGTCTTTCATCCAACTGGATTTTCCTCCCAACACACATATTTGTTCATCCTCTCTCTTCAACTCACCTCAACTGTCAAACCACACTATCTAAAATCTAAGCTCCAGTGCATCTCCGGCTTCAGACGGATCGCAATTCCCGCCAAAAGAAAATTTCTAATCTCTCAACCGAAATAATCCACAGTGGTTACCGCCTGCTTTAAAAATCACACCGTTTGCAGAAACAAAACGGACCCTTCTTGTATCCAGATAGTGCGTCTCTATATCTTCAGTTCTTCCCAAAGCCTGCCCTATCCTCTGGGCAGGACCGACATAGTCACCGCCCCCTTCGCCCACGGCTTCCCCACAGGAATCCACTAGCTCTTGACATATGTTATTATTCTGCTCATTCAAAAGAGTCCATATCTGGTAACTAGTAATAAAACATCCTTCTCCCATGTTAACAGGAACGCTTTCGAGAATTGTCCTACACTCATTAACAATCTCCACATTGCTCACTGTCATTTTTTAATTCTCCAAAAATTAAAGTTTGATGGTTTTTTATACTTAAACATAAAGAATTCCGGCAAACCTCCATCCATCTTTTAGGCCACACGCTGCCCAAAACCACATTCAAATTTTCCGCCCCATTTTAACCGCTATATCTCTGTTACGCAATACGATATACTCGATACGAAACAACCCCGCAATTCCCACCAATTCTAAAAATCCGCGTTAATCCCGATCTAAAAATATGTTTTTGGCCAGCTTCACAAATAGGGCATTGCAAAATGGCCTTGTGGACGACAGCAAGTCTCTGCGGCGAAAGCTCGCTTTCAGAACAGAGCTTGCCGAGAACACCAAGCTGGCTAAAACAAAATCCGTGAAATCTGTGAAATCTGTGGCTGTTTTTTCTTTGTGACTTGGTGTCTTAGTGGCAAATATAAAAAAATTCACTTGACATCTAACTTTTTATGAAGTATAATACATATCTAACAATTAAAAAGTCAATACAGTATCCTAAATTCGGAGGGTTCAACAATAGCCACCCAATCACCAATCCACCAATTCTATAATCCACTCTGTCGTCTGTCTTCTGTCGTCTGTCTTCGCCCCTCTACAACTGTAGAGAGGCCTCTACAAATCAGCTCTTTTTTAACAAACAAAGCCAATTTCCAAAAAAGTCAAGTGAATGTAAAGTCTTTTCATACAGTGGTTTATGAAAATAAATCCAATTGGACACTTGGTAAAAACAAACCCAATTCAAACCCAATCAAAGCCAATTTGCTGGATGCTCAAATGAACATAACCTCTGTTTCAACAAAGGATTATGAAAATAAACCACGCCTTCTGGCTCCGGGAAAACAAACCCAATCAAACCCAATTTTTCTCTTACCCAAATCCCCTATATTAACCACCCTGCCCCGTCGAAATCCCCCGCTGGCAAGCTCTTATTTAAATTCGCCGAATCTTGATAATATCTGGTTGCTGTTTTTGTTAATCCAAGTACTATATGGACTTAAATATAATTATGCCCGAAAAAGACAAAACATATCGCATTTTTATCAGTGCCGCCGAGCCAAGCGCCGACGCCCACTGTGCCGGCTTGATAACTGCTTTACAGAAAAGCAGTTACAATATCGAATTTGTCGGCGTCGGCGGC
>JAUVYZ010000027.1 GCA_030602845.1 Phycisphaerae bacterium
GGTTCGGAATGGCTTACGAATTTGCTTACGTCAATCGCGCTCTATCTATCGGCAATGAACAAAAGCTCGGCTACGGCGAGACACTTGGCAAAATGATTTGTGACGCTGGCTTCCGCAACCAGGTTCTCTCGTTGGTCGCAAAAGATAACTCGCCGCGGGATTTCCTCCATCCTGAAGTCAGCGTCCTTGCCGCCTGCTATGGAAACAATGTCCCCTTTACCGTTCACGCCGGGATAGGTGCAGATGTAACTGACCAGCACCCGTCTTTCGACGGCCAGGCCAAAGGCGGCTGCTCCGGCCGAGATTTTCTCATCTACACAAACGAAATAACCAAATTTACAGACGGTGGTATCGTATTAAACATCGGCAGCGCAGTGACCGGCCCGGAAGTTCTGCTTAAAGCCGTCTCAATGGCTGCCAACACCGGAAAAATTCCAAATAACATCTTAACTGCCGACTTTGACCTTCGCCGCCACGACCCTGACCAGATGACCGATGAATCTTCACAGGGCTATTATTTCCGCGACCAAAAGAGCATTGTAACACGAATACCTGAGGCCTTTGCCGGCAAAGGCCTTTACATAGAGGCAGACCAAAAACAAACATTTCCATTGCTCTATAAAAAGATTATAGAAAAGCAGTTGTAACTCAAAGGTATTGAACTATGAAGAAAGAACGCATCAATGAAATCCTAACTCATATTAAAAACGTAAAAATAGCGGTCTACGGCGATTTCTGTCTTGACGCCTATTGGCTGCTCGACCCTCACGGCTCGGAAGTCTCAGTTGAAACCGGTTTGCAAGCCCGGGCGGTCGGTAAGCATTACTATTCCCTCGGCGGCGCGTCAAACATTGTCGCCAATCTTGCGGCCCTTGAGCCGGCAGCTATCCAGGTCATAGGTGTTATTGGAGACGACATCTTCGGCAGGGAGCTGACGCGCCAGCTTCACGATTTGGGAGTCGATACAACTTATCTGGTAGTGCAAAAGGAAAATTTCGATACCGTAACCTTCGGCAAGCCATACCTTGAGGGCAATGAAAAACCCCGTATCGACTTCGGCTTTTTCAACGAACGAGCCGAGGCAACCGACAAGGCCCTGCTGGACGGCATCCGCAATGCCTTGCAAACTGCAGACGCGCTGATATTTAACCAACAGGTTCCCGGCGGCATCACAAACGAGTCTTTCATAGACCAGGCCAACGACCTCTTCGGACAGTTTAACGACAGGATAGTCCTGCTGGATTCCCGGCACTACGGCTGCAAATTTGAGAATATCTACCGTAAAACAAACGATTTGGAAGCAGCCCGGTTAAACAATGTCGATGTTAAATCAGACGATGTCCTCACGTTGGCCGATGTGAAAAAATACGCACAGAACCTTTACCGGCAATTCAACAAACCTGTGTTTCTGACCCGCGGGCCGCGAGGCATCATAACCGTTGATTCCGAAGGCATCCACGAAGTTCCGGGTATTCAATTGATGAAAAAGCTCGATACAGTCGGAGCCGGTGACACGGTAACAAGCGCATTAGCTTTATGCCTGGGCGCAGGTGTTCGGCCCGCTGAGGCGGCTGAGTTCGCAAATTTTGCCGCCGCTGTTACCGTCCGAAAATTATTCCAGACCGGCACAGCTCCAGGTGCGGAAATCCTCGAAGTCGGCAAGGATGCCGACTATATCTACCAACCGGAACTTGCTTCCGACCGACGCCGAGCCCATTATCTCGACAAGACCGAAATAGAATTTTGCTGCGAATCAATACCGCTTGGGCAAATGAAACACGCCGTATTTGATAACGATGGAACCATCAGTACCCTACGACAGGGCTGGGAAAAAATAATGGCCCCTGTGATGATTAAGGCCGTTCTCGGCGATAAGTACGAAACCGCCGACGAAACCCTTTACCATAAGGTGCGAAACCGTGTCGCCGATTACATCGACAAATCCACCGGCATTCAGACAATTGTGCAGATGGAAGCTCTCGTCGAAATGGTCAGGGAATTCGGCGTCGTCGGACCTGATAAAATCCTCGACAAATTCGGCTACAAGGAAATTTACAACCAGCACCTTATGGAGCTCGTCAACCGGCGAATCGAAAGATTCAAACGCGGCGAGCTCGACATCAACGACTACACAATCAAAGGCACATTGGCATTGCTAAAAGAGCTGCGTCAAAAGGGCATAAAACTTTATCTGGCAAGCGGAACGGACCGCCAGGATGTAATCGCCGAATCCGAAGCGCTTGGTTACGCAGAGCTTTTCGACGGCGGGATTTACGGCGGGCTGGGTGATATACAGAGGTATTCCAAGAAGATGGTCATCGAAGGAATAATGACCGAAAATAATCTGCAGGGTCCGCAGCTCGCTGTCTTCGGCGACGGCCCCGTTGAGATGCGGGAATGTCGAAAACGCGATGGGCTCGCCATTGGCATCGCAACCGATGAAATCCGAAGGCACGGCCTGAACATCGAAAAACGCACACGCCTGGTCAAAGCCGGCGCACATATTATTGTCCCTGATTTCTCACAACACGAAACACTCATAAAATTATTGTTCCAGGGATTCGGGCCCCACTTTGAAAAAAATCCCAAAGCGGGAACCAAATAGCAGAGGTAACGTTATGAGAGCAAAGCAGACGACACTGACAGTCACGTTGACCTGTCTGGCTCTGGCGGTTTTGGTCCTCGTCGGCGACTGCGCCAGCAAGAAGGAACCCAACAATGCGAGCAAACCAACAGCGGAGAAAATCGATTACGTCCGCCAATGCCTCGATGTGCTAATGGAGTACGGCACTGACCGATACGGCGAGAAGCATACACCCATCCTGGTCAGTATTCTGGATGTTCAGTCCCGCACCTGTCCCCAAAACCCGGAAAAGCTTGAGGAACAATGGCGGGTTGAGCGGCGAGGCCGACGAAACCCCGCAGGGGCAAATATGCTGATGGATCAGCCGACCCTGAAGACGATGTTTCTCCTGTCCAGAGTGACCGGCAACGGCAAGTATGCAAAATTCGCGCGCACTTATATGGATTATTACATGAACAATCTCGTCGATGAAAAAGACTTTTTCTGGTGGGGCTGGCACCGGCACTATGACGTGTACCGGGAGGAAATGACCGGCCACAAGGGCAACCATCATGAGCTCCACGCCACACACTGTATCGCGTGGGACGAGCTGTGGGCGGTAAACCCGCAAG
This sequence comes from Phycisphaerae bacterium, assembly GCA_030602845.1. Lineage (GTDB taxonomy): Bacteria > Planctomycetota > Phycisphaerae > Sedimentisphaerales > Anaerobacaceae > JAUVYQ01. Next base: position 3,196 of record JAUVYZ010000027.1, read on the forward strand.
CGGTTCGCAAAGAAATTGAGGCCATCTGGAAATGGCATGTAATCGACAAGAAGACAGGCGAAATCAACCGTCACGGTGACGGCAGGCGGGGCTGCGACTTCAGCATGAGCGGGGCATCATTCATCCACGCATTCGCCTTCCTTTATACCAGAACAAAAGAAAAGGTCTGGTTGGACCACGCCAGACTTGTGGCGAGCTATTACTGGAACCGGCGGAACAAAGAGACCAATCTTTTTCCCGAACGGCCCAATGCCGGAAAGAACCGTTTTGACGGTATCCGCTTCACTACCAACATCACAGGTTTGCATTGTCACGCATTGCTCAAGGCCTACGAAATGACCGGCGTTGAAATCTTCAAAGATTACGCAGTGGCGTATCTCAAGGCCTACGCCAAATATGGGTTTGATGAGAAGACGGGGAAGTTCTGGGGGTCTCTCAATCTGGATGGCACGCCGGTGCCGGGGCCAAGGGTAAAGGCAGGAGCTGAAGGAACACCAAGCCATGATTATGCCAAAGAGGAGCCTCGCGGCCACCTCGACCTCTGGGGTCCCTATGTCATAAACTATCAATTTGCGCTCTATACCGCGCAGGCCTATGCCTACGCCTACCACCTGACGAAGGAGGAAATCTTCCTGACCACGGCAAAACGCTTCGCCGACTGGCTCGAGAAGGAGCTTCCTCCGCGAAAATGCCTGGAAGAGTGTTGGTACGAGGGGTACGCCAAACAGTACGCCCCACACGGCACCTACGCGGACAAGTACGGCCGGACTATTTCGTTCTTTATCCATCTGTACGTTTTGACGAAGGAGGACAAATACCTGAAGCTGGCCGGGGAAGTGACGAATGATGCCATTTCCACCCTCTATTTCAAAGGACTTTTCCGCGGTCATCCCGCCAAGCCCTATTATGAGGCGACGGATGGCGTAGGCTTCCTCCTCTATGCTCTATTAGAGCTTGACCAGGTGGAGAAGCGTCCGAACGAGGTGTTGGCCAAGCAGGCCATACTTATCAGCAAAGGAAACGACAGGGTGCGTATCGGCCTTGATAACTGGTGATGACTTCTCCCAAACAGCTTGGAGGGTTCCCAAATATCGAGGAGAGGTCATTTAGTTTCATTGAGCCAGATGTCCAGTCGCGGTGTTTGCCAATTGTAAGGTTTTCCCAGAATGTCATAATCACCATCCCCATCCAGGTCGGCAATCCTGGACTCGTGTAAAGCAATTCCGCTTGAAACCAGCAGCGTTTCAAAGTTACCTTTGCCGTCGCCTAATAAAACCAGATTTTTGGCATCCGGGTTTTTGCCGTACAAGCGCATTTCCGCCACCCAGATGTCAAGATTGCCATCGCCGTTAAAATCAATGACCGCTAACGAGTGGCCGCAGTTCACCTCTTCAATCAACTTTTTGCTGACCCAGGTGCCTTTTTTCCATTCGTACATCATCATCGGTGCCCAGCCGTCTCCTACGACTAAGACGACTTCCGGCCGACCGCCCTTAATCAACTGTCCGGCCGCTGAACGCGTGAACGCATAGCCGGCATCGATAATGTTCGGTGTATAATTAGTTCCACCGTTATGTTTGAACCAGCGGCCGCCGCCAACTATGTCAAGTTTACCATCACCATCAATGTCTGCTTTAGCCAGTCCCTCATGTTCGTTGACTGCTTTAAACCCGGGATATGTTCCCCGCTGCTTCACTTCACTGTCTTTGCTCCAGGAGTAAATCTCCGTGCACTGCCAGGATTTAGCTTTCTTGGGATTTTTCGGAATTTCGGCGGTATATAGTTTACGGGCACCCTGGTTCCAGAATACAAGTTCCGTTCGTCCGTCACCGTCAAAGTCGCCGAATATTTGGTCGTGGTGTTTTTTCCCGCCAAAATTTTTGATTTCGCGACGCTTCCATGGGGTTTTGGGACTATACTTCGGGTATGGATTTTCCCACCACCAGACTCTGTTACTTCGCGAGTCGCCTCCGAAGACTATATCAGGGTCTCCGTCTGCGTCGATATCGTGGAAGTCCGCCCCCGCTTCGATATGCAGGGCTTCATCATCGACCACGTATTTTGTCCATCCGTCTGGACCTCGACGGTACCAGACAACCGACGGTGATTTAGTGCGCTCGGTGATGACAAAGTCATTGATGCCGTCTTTATCAACATCCAGCACAAGACTCGAAGTCTGCTGGTCTCCGGCGTTAGGCACAGGGAGGTCTCCCTTTACCGTCGAGAGGTGTTTCCACCTAACAGTGTTTACCTTTTGTGAAGCTGAACTACAAGCAATAAGCCGGCTTGCAATAATTAAGACGCTGATTATTAAGATTCTCGGTTTCATAACAAAACCTCCTTATCGCAGGGCTTTCCGGAAGGATGCGGGGTGACAGACAACTGACAAAATCGCCGGACTTGTCTAATCATTGTAATACCCGAACCGCTTGCTAAATACAGCTTTTTTTGCATTTTTGCGAAAATATTTGTGACCGTTGATTTAGAAAAATGACAGCCGGGCAAGACCACAAACTGATACAGCAAATTAGGCAGAATCAATTTCATCTAATGAGTCGAGCTCATCCAGTAATGAATCGGAATCACCCTCTAATTCGTCGAGCTCATCCATCTCTATAAATGACTCAAAGTCATCGGCTGCTGAATCGCCTGTTGACGCCCTCTCCTGCGGCAAGGCTTGTGCGGCCAACTCAGGTTCGGCGATGTCTTTGGGCTCTCCGTCAATCTGGAGTACAAATTTTAAAGGGCCCACTTCGATATAATCGCCTGCTCGAATCACCGCTTCATCAATACGCTTACCGTTGACGTAAGTGCCGTTACGTGAGCCGAGGTCGCGAATTTTCAATACCCCTTCGTCACGGTTGAGCTGACAGTGCCTTCTGGAAACAGACATAAGCGGAATACGCAGATCGCAATCATGGCGCCGGCCAATCACCGTGATGCCGCTCGACAGAGAGAATGCTTTCTGTGAGTTGTTCTTTTTGAGCAGAACCAAATTTACATCCATCATACCTTCCTCACCGTTAATTTAAGCCTCGCCCCGACTATTGGGTTCCCATTTTGCCGGGGCCCCGCAAAAAGCCGCAAAACGGGAACCCGGCAAAGTAAAATCTCCCTCATTATACAGGAAAAAGCGGCATATAGCAACAAATAAAATCAGACGATAATTGACAATTGACAATTGACAATTTATAATTCAATAATCAATACTCAGTAACCAATAATCAATGGAATGGATTGGTAATATCGGACGGATTTATGGCAAAAGTAACACTGCCGGATGGCAGCACATTAGAAACTGCTGAGGGCATAACCGCAAAGCAATTGGCAGAGCAAATTGGGCCGGGACTGGCAAAAGCGGCCGTAGCAGCGCGAATAAATGGGCAATTGGTAGATTTATCCACGCCTGTAAATGGCGATGCCGCCGTTCAAATCATCACCCCCGAAGATGACGAAGGCCTTGAAATAATGCGGCATAGCTGCGCACACATAATGGCCGAGGCGATATGCACTATCTGGCCGGATACGAAGCTGGTCTATGGCCCAACCGTTGAAGACGGATTTTACTACGACGTTGACCTTGATGAGCCGATTCGCCCGGATGATTTCGAACGCATAGAAGAAAAGATGCGCGAAATCATCAAGGCCGACAAACCATTTGTTCGCAAGGAGAAGACCCGAACCGAGGCCCTGGACAAACTGGCCGGAGACAAATATAAAACCGATAATATAAGCCACACAGACAGTAACATTATTAGTTTTTATTCGCACGGAGACGGCTTTGAGGATTTGTGCCGGGGCCCGCATCTGCCCGGCACCGGTAGAGTCGGAAGCTTTAAGATAATGTCCGTGGCCGGTGCCTACTGGCACGGCGACCCAACGCAAAAAATGCTCCAGCGCGTCTATGGCACCGCTTGGCCAACCAAAAAAGACCTTGACGACTATCTGCAGAGATTGGAGGAGGCAAAAAAACGTGACCACCGGGTATTAGGCAGGCAGCTGGATTTATTTAGTTTCAACAAGGCCGGCCCGGGCTTCGCATTCATTCACGCCAAAGGAATGATTATCTGGAACGCCATAGTGGACTTCTGGCGCGGTGTTCACAATAAATACGGTTATCAGGAAATCCAGACACCTGTCATTCTCAACGAAGAGCTGTGGCACAGGAGCGGCCATTGGGACAATTACAAAGAGAATATGTACTTTACCAGTTTTGACGACGCCAGCTATGCGATAAAGCCGATGAATTGTCCCGGCGGATGTTTGGTTTATAAGACCCGACAGCATTCATATCGCGAATTTCCGCTGCGTGTTGCCGAGCTTGGCCTGGTGCATCGGCACGAGGCCAGCGGCGTTATGCACGGGCTTTTCAGGGTAAGGCAGTTCACCCAGGACGATGCCCATATTTTCTGCACCCCAGAGCAGATAGAGTCCGAGATAATAGGGGTCATTGGCCTTACCTTCGAGATATATAAGGCCTTCGGGTTCGAAGATTACCGCATTGAGCTGTCAACCAAACCCGAAAAGCACATAGGTTCGGACGAGATTTGGGATGTTGCCACAAATGCCCTCAAAAACGCACTCGCGCACAAAAAAATTGAATACAAAATCAACGAGGGCGATGGTGCATTTTACGGGCCCAAAATAGATTTTCATATAAGGGATTGCCTGAAAAGGTCCTGGCAGCTTGGCACAATTCAACTGGATTTTTGGATGCCGGAGCGCTTCGGCCTGGTTTATACCGACAGAGACAACACCGAGAAAACGCCGGTTATGATTCACAGGGCGGTCCTGGGCTCTTTCGAGCGCTTTATCGGCATTCTCATAGAACACTATGCCGGCAATTTGCCTCTATGGCTTTCGCCCGAGCAGGTAAGAATCCTGCCCATAAGTGAAAAAAGCAATAATTACGCCAAAATCATTGAAGACAAGCTCAAAGACGCACAATTGCGATGCAATTGCGATCTATCGAACGAAAAAATAAATGCTAAAATTGCCAGAGCACATAGCCAAAAGTTGCCCTGTATGTTGGTAGTCGGCCCGAAAGAGTCCCTGTCCAATACCGTCAACGTAAGAATCCGAGGAGATAAAGAAACCAGAACAATGGAGATTGGCGAGTTTTTAAGAATGGCAAAACGTAAAATTGCCGATAAAAAAACAGATTTAGCATTTGAAATTGATGATTGATGAGTGATAATTAGAAAAGACATTAAAAATAATAAATTATTTTAGTTCTTTTAAGAAAGGTAAGGTGGTGCACAATCAGTAAACGAGGTTTAAAGGTAAATGGGGGAATTCGGGCTGAGAGAGTTCGGCTAATTGACGAATCAAACAATCAAGTAGGAATCATAGACACACGCGAAGCAATGAGCAAAGCCCGCGAGGTCGGCTTAGACCTTGTGGAAGTCGCCCCCACAAGCGACCCGCCGGTTTGCCGGATAATGGATTATGGCAAGTGGCTGTATCAGCAAAAACGTAAGATTCGCGAGGCACATAAAAAAAGCCAACGCCACGCTGCAACGCTGAAGGAAATCAGGCTCAGGCCCGAAACCGACAAACACGACCTGGATATCAAGCTCAATCACGCCCGTGAATTCCTGGAAAAAGGCCACAAGGTACAGTTCACGATGTTCTTCCGAGGACGTCAGATGCTGCACAAAGACAAAGGCTATGCGATGCTCGAGCAAATTGCCGAATCGTTGCAGGATTTAGCTAAGGTCGAACGACCAGGCAGAATGGCCGGAAGGCGTATGACTTTGTTACTGGTGCCAAGATAATTCGTATCTCGTAAAGTGTGATATTGATGACTGATTACTGATATACGAAATCTGCCATTGTGCATTGCTATAAAACGGGTGGTTCGCCAAAAAATCACAAGTCGTTTTTTCATTTTTTTTAGAGAATTTGCACCTTATGCCATTGACCGGCGACTGCAAATAACATAGACTACCGGTTTTACATTTTTGGGCCCCGGCGTGCGGGAGCGCAAAGGGAGGACCCTTTCGACTGTTTTAGATAGATTATTTTGAAAGAATTAGCTAAATGCCGAAACAGAAAACTCACAAGGGGTTGAGCAAAAGAGTCAAAATTACCGCTACCGGCAAAGTGAGGCACAAACGCGCCGGCGGCAGCCATCTTATGAGTGGCAAAAACGCCAAACGCCGAAGGCGAGTAGCCGGCTCGGCTCTTATGACCGGTACAACGGCTAAAACAGTCAAAACCCGGCTCGGTAAATAAAAGACACTAAAAATAATCAATAGAAAATAATCAATAATCAATTAAGCAGGCTTGCTTCTCGGCTTTGAATCAGCTGCCGCCAGCAAGCTTAAAGAATCGAAAATTCTTAAAGGAAAGCTGATATGCCAAGAGTTAGAAAAGGTGCCGCAAGACGCCAGGCAAAGAAACGAATCCTCAAAGCAGTAAAGGGACATCGCGGCCCCGCAGGTCACCTGTATCGCCAGGCAAAAAATGCTGTCGTACGGGCAGCGGTCAATGCCCGCATTGACCGCAAACGCCGAAAACGGGATTTCCGAGGTCTGTGGATTATACGCTTAAGCGCAGCCTGCCGCCAGCGGGGCATAAGATACAGCCGGTTCATCGATGGCTGCAAAAAAGCTGACATTCGACTGAACCGAAAAGTGCTCAGCGAAATTGCTATTGCCGACCCAAAGGGCTTCGATGCTGTCGTTGCCGCTGCCAGAGCCGCAATCGCCTGAGTAAAAACCGAAAATGCTTTTGTAAACAAAAAAGCCGAGTTTCAATGCTTGAGCAATTTGAAAAAATAGGCAAAGATGCCCTTACGGCCTTAAAAAAAGTCACCGAACCGGCAGCTCTCGAAGATTTCCGCATAAAATACTTAGGTCGAAAAGGCAAAATCATCCAGATGCTTGGCCGGATAGGCCAGTTGTCCCCGGAACAAAAGCCACGCGCAGGTCAGCTCGCAAACAAAATTAAAAAAGAGGTTACCGAAGCGTTTGACCGGCTAAAGAACACTTTATTGCAATCGCAGGAGCAAACGGGCGAGTTGATAGATGTTACGCTGCCGGGTATAGCTGTTAACATCGGCAAAACCCACGTTATTACCCAAACCCTGAATGAGCTGCTGGAGATATTCGGCCGAATGGGCTTCGCAGTGGCCTATGGCCCTGTAGTCGAAGACGAGTGGCACAATTTCGTCGCGCTCAATATCGGCCCCGACCACCCCGCAAGGGACCCCTTTGATTGCTTTTACATCGATGACAACGTCCTTTTGCGCAGCCATACATCCCCGGTTCAAATCCGCATTATGGAACACACCAAACCGCCCATTCGAATTGTTGCGCCGGGGCGCGTCTACCGGCCGGACACCGTCGATGCAACACATATGTATATGTTTCATCAGCTTGAGGCACTGGTTGTTGACGAGGGTGTTAGTATGGTGGATATGAAAACCGCCATTGCCCAATTTATCCACGCCTTCTTTGGCCCCGATACGAAATGGCGATTTCGGCCAAGCTTTTTCCCGTTTACCGAGCCGAGCGCCGAAGTTGATTTGCTCCTCGCCGATAAGACCGGTAAAGAAAGCTGGGTAGAGATGGGTGGCTGTGGTATGGTTGACCCGAGTGTTTTCGACGCCGTTGGAATAGACAACGAAAAATATACCGGCTGGGCGTTCGGATTCGGGATAGAACGGCTTGCTATGAGAAAATACGGCATTACGGATATTCGCCTGCTTTTTGAAAACGACCTGCGATTCCTGGAGCAGTTTTGACTTTGCTCACTGTTGTTTAGACGAGTTCAAAAATTTTATCGTCGGTCTTAACTCTGGAAAGGAGTTATTGTGAGTATGAAAGGTGTCGTGCTGGCGGGGGGGACAGGCTCACGTCTGATGCCTTTGACCAAGGTAACAAACAAACATTTGCTGCCTATCGGGCACAAACCTATGATTTATTACCCGATTGAGAAGCTTGTCTCGGCAGGTATTGAGGAAATCCTGATAGTAACCGGAATTGAACATATGGGCGATGTTGTAAACCTGCTGGGCTCCGGAAAAGCGTTCGGCTGCCGGTTCACTTACAAGGTCCAGGATGAGGCCGGCGGTATCGCCCAGGCATTGGCTCTTGCTGAAGACTTTTCGTATGGAAACCCGCTAACTGTCATTCTCGGCGATAATATCTTCAAGGCAGGTCTGAAAAAATATATCGACCGGTTCAAAGCTCAGGCAAAAGGCGCAAGGGTGCTTCTAAAACAGGTCAAAGACCCTCAGCGCTTCGGGGTTGCGGAGATATCCGATAATAGCGTTATCAAAATAGAGGAAAAACCCCGAAATCCCAAATCGGATTATGCCATAACCGGCATCTATTTTTATGACGCCTTAGTGTTTGATATTATACGAACGCTCGAGCCGTCAGCTCGTGGCGAGCTTGAGATTAGCGACGTGAATAGTGCTTACATAGAGAAAGGCGAGCTCGCTTTCGACATTCTCGAAGGATGGTGGAGTGATGCAGGGACCTTCGAATCCTTTAGTAGAGTCAACGAGTTGGTTATAAAGGAGCCGCCGCAATGACAAAAAAGATAATGCCGTTAAAGATAGTTTCCTCAGATGAAGGGCTGATTATACGCAGTTCAGGAAAGCTTATCGATGGTGTAGAGGCCCGACGGGCGAAAGTATTGTCAGATGAGCGTGGCTGGCTCGGAGAGATGATGCGGGCCGACGACCCCTGGTTTGAAAAATTCGGCCAGGTCTATTTCACCACCACCTACCCAGGCGTGGTAAAGGCCTGGCATTATCATAAAAAACAAACCGACCATTTTTACGTCATCAAGGGGATGGTAAAAATCGCCCTCTACGACCAGCGTAAAGATTCGCCTACGCAC
>JAUVYZ010000183.1 GCA_030602845.1 Phycisphaerae bacterium
ACTGAGGCGGAGTTCTTCAGCTTCGGGACGAATGACCTGACGCAGATGACGATGGGCTTTTCGCGGGATGATGCGGGTAAGTTCTTGGGCGAATACGTCGATAAGGGTATTTACGCCGCCGACCCGTTCCAGATACTTGAGGAGGTGGGCGTCGGGAAGCTGGTAGAAATGGGTACGAAGCTCGGCAGAAAGACCAAAAAGAAATTAAAGGTCGGTATCTGCGGTGAGCACGGCGGTGAGCCGAAGAGTATTGATTTCTGCCATCGTGTCGGGATGGATTATGTGTCTTGTTCGCCGTTCAGGGTGCCGATTGCAAGATTGGCGGCTGCGCAAGCGGCGGTGAAGTAATTGACAATTTACAATAGTCAATGTATTGTGGTGAAAGTAGCTCAGTTGGTTAGAGCACTGGATTGTGGATCCAGGGGTCGGGGGTTCGAGTCCCCTCTTTCACCCTTTTTAAGAGCGTGACTGTCACCGATGGTGAGGGATTGCTTTAGAGTGAGCCTTGGGCCTGTGTTCTAAGCCACCAAACCCCTCGAAGAAGAGAGGTGATTTCTTGTCCTTAACATCATTATATCGTTATCACGGCGGAGCCGTGTTTGTTTTCTGCTGGGCTTGTCAACTTCACTTTATGTTAATCACTTTGCATGATTTTCGGTCATCAAGCCCAGCTTGGGGGGAGAAAACTCTTCGTGAGCGTTTATTCTTATCACGGCAAAGCTAAGCCGCGATTGCTCTCAACTCATCTACTCTGTAATTTTCTCTATTTCGTAGTGGCTCTTTTTGTTACCAGCGGGAGCTATTGCCTTTATGGAGAGAATTCCTTTGAGTCCCAGGACGTTGGCGACGGTTTGGCGGAAGAGCTCGTCGCTGGTGTCATCGGTCAAGACCGCAGAGACGCCAAGCGTTCGAGCGGCGATTTCCTGTGCCCGGTCGCCGGCCCTTACGAAGGCTATGGTTGGAATCTCGGGCTTTACGGCCCTAAGCGTCTTTAGAAACCGGCCGTCCTCCATATCATCCAGGTCCCACTTGCTGATAACGCTGTCAACTTTTTCATTTTTTAAAGAGCGAGCAGCCTCGGTTCCAGACTGCATTGTTATCAATCGAATCGGCAGTTCCCGCAGAATTTCGTTTTTGCCATTGCCGTTAAGGCCAACCGTTAACACTGTTGCTTGTACAAGAACAATCATCTCGTTTCCGAAACTTATCTATTTCTTATCTGTTACACTTGCACCTTCGGTTGTTTTGTTCTGCTGGATTGAATAAGCGAAGCGTGTGCCAAAGTTTTGTTTGGCGACAAAAAAACTTTAAGTGCTTGTTTTAAGGGTAGTTACGTATTGTGAATTTTTTGTTGGTTTTTGCGGCGCCCGGGAAGAAAGAAACCATTATGGTCGCTAAGGGACGGTAATTATTGCGGCAAGTTTTTATACGCGGGTATGTTAGGAAACAATCGACCGGTTTGGCCGGGGGTGACCAAATTGGACAGTAATAACTGACCCAGCCCTGAACGGGGCGGGGTTAACCCATAAGATTCGGGTTTGAAAAACGCGCTTTTTACATTTTGATATGGTCTTACCATCTGTTATAATATCTATTGCACTTGCTTGAGCAAAAGGCCGTTTCTATCGGAGGATACGCACAAAAATTAACCCAGTAGAGGCAAACCGAAATGAGCAGGAGGACAAATCTAAACATCTGCCGGTGCCGGGCGACGCCACTTTTTCTGGTGATGGTCTCATTGGTGTGTGGCCAGACGATTACCCCGTCGCCGTACTGGAAAGACGAGATAGTATGCCCCAATGAGCCGTTTCGCGTTGTGGGGACCTCTGCGAGCGACCCGGACTGGGTGAAGCTCACCATCCTTCTGGCACCTTATGACCCCAACATAGTCTATTTCCAGGACAGCCAAGCGTACACCTTCCACTACCATTTCGCAACTGGGCTGCTCGACCCGTTCATCGGGATGAGCCCGAGCGAATACGACCTGGTCACGCTTTATGAGCAGGGTCAGCAGGCCATCCTCGGCGCGGTCATAATGCCCCATACGGGCGGCTATCCTCCCCCGCCGGCCCTTCCGGAGTACGGCATCCAATTTGTTCGGCAGGACCCATACTCCAGGGAGGAGATTGCTAAAATGTTCAACGTGGTCAAGGCAAGCATCATCGCTGACCCCGGTATCCAGGCATTCTACTTTCCCAGCTACGAACAGCTCGCAACGGCAGAAGCGAATCGCGATTGGTTTGAATCGCAGGGTATTCCTCTTGGTTCCACTGGGCGCTGGGCGGAAGGCAACGCCTTGTACTCCGAGGGATGGGCATTGGGGGAGTTGAAATTCTTCGGCGGCGAGCAGATTGAAGCTGCGTACCTGGCCGGCGACCTGCTGCCGGGTGACATCCTTTTGACGGACGGTGTTCCCGCGGAGATTCCTTTCGTCGCCGGTATTATTTCGCTATTGCCGTCTACGCCGAATTCGCACGTGGCCATACTTGCAAAGACTTATGGGGTTCCCTTTGTCCACCTGGCCCTGGTTGAGGATGCAAACCTCGCCCAGCAGCTCGTCGGCCGCAAGATAGTCTTGCGTGCCTTCGACGAATATGGTGTCTGCGACGTCAGGATGATCGAGGTCGAAGGCGTTCTCAACAATGCGACGATTGCGGAGATACTGGCACTGAAAGCGCCGGCTGCTCTGGACATTTCGCCGATGGCGTCCTACGGCGCCTATAGCGCGTCTGTGGACGGCCTCGCGCTTTCAGACATTCAATACTTCGGCGGCAAGGCGGCGAACTTTGGAATCCTGCGGACTGCCCTTGCGGACAACTCGCCGGTTGCGGTCGCATTCTCGTTCGATTTGTGGAACGAGTTTCTTGACCAGAACATTGGCGGCGGCAACAGCCTTCGCGCAGAAATCGCAGCTCGTCTTTCGGGCTACAGCTATCCGCCGTCCGATATGGCGGCGTTGTCGGCAGAACTGGAAGGCATTCGCGATGACCTTTTCAAGAATACATATATTACCAGCTTCAAGCAGCAGCTTCGGGCCGCCGTCATCAGCGTTCTGCAGAACCCGAGTTACGGGTTCGATGAGAACCGGAAAATTCGCTTTAGAAGCTCGACGAACGTCGAAGACAGCAATCAGTTCACCGGCGCCGGACTGTACGACAGTTTCAGCGGATGCCTTGCTGATGATTTGGACGGCGATAGCGCTGGGCCGTGCATCTGCGACCCGAACAAGGACAACGAGCGGGGTGTATTCAGGGCCATCCGCAAGGTTTTCGCCAGCTTTTATAATGACAATGCCTTTCTCGAACGGCTGCGTCACGGCGTGAACGAGTCCGATGTGGGAATGGCCTTGCTGGTGCATCATTCCTTCCCGGATGAAATCGAACTGGCCAATGGCGTTGCCACTTTAGAGAAAGGATGGGGTTCAAGTAGGAACATAATACTGGTGACTCAATTAGGCGCAACCTCGGTTGCCAATCCCGAGCCTGGTTCCATCCCGGAAGAAGTCAGCGTTTATGTTTCTTTCTCTGGGAGCATCTATCCTACGTTAGTTTGTTCATCGAGTCTTGTGCCTCTGGGCGGGACGGTGATGGAATGGCAGGACGATTACATTGAATTGTCGCAGTTGCTCGTCACGGCGGCTGATGAGTTCGAGCAGGTAACCGGCAAAAGCAAGTACATCCTCGACTTTGAATACAAGAAGCTCGCTTCCGGTGGCGCTGCGTTGCCGGCAGGTGGACTGGCGGTTAAACAGGTCCGTGAAATTCCACAGCCCAACGACACGCCGAGCATCACGCCGTTTCTTATCAACGAACCTGCCGAATACTGCAGCTTCCAAGGCGAGTTCGCTGATGTTTTCGCCAACCATCGCCTAAAGTCACGTTGGCAGTTAGAGACGAAGAGCTTCTGGCTGACAAGTGATAACCTGATGGACAGCTTTTATACAATGGCAACACTGGAATACATGGCAAGCGCCCGCATCCGGACCCTCAGCGGAGCGCTGCCGCTGTGGCCCTTTGCCTGGCATACCTTTGACGGAACGAATGCTCTCGATGGCTGGTTTATGCACCACCTGCCGAACCCCCGAACCTGCGAACTGCACACGAACAACGTGCCGACGCAGGTGACACCTGCCGAGAATCCAATGCTGACGCTTCTGGACATTGGGTGGCTGAGACTGCGGGCCGAATATGACCAGCCAGTCCCGTCTTGGGACTGGACGGGCCCGACGACCACCACGACGGACGAGATTCGTCTCTGTCCCTGCCTGCAGCCGCAGCCCGGCGATCTTTTACAGGAGCGCAGCTTTTATGATGAAGTAAACGACGTGAACATCACCACTTCCTTCTATTGGCCGCCGGATCCGGGCGCCGCAGCCGGCTACACCGCTCCACTGTCCCGCTGGGTCGAGACGGTCATTGAAGGCTACACGACCGAACCGGTCGTCCTGAGCGGCTATTACTCGCAAACCTATCGGCCGGAGCACCACAATTTCGGAGCGCACTTTCTCTTCGAGCCCCGGCTGGAAGCCGGCATCTCCCAGAACATTCTGGACGAACTGCGGGCGCAGGATATTCGGCTGATTCATTTATTCCTGGATTTCTTTTATCCTGATAACAACAGCGTTACAACCTATGGCTTCGAGGACAAGCCGTTCGTTGTTGGCGACCTTGACGATGACGGCGATGTAGACCTAACAGACTTTGCACACTTTGCCCCGCGCTGGCTGGATACCGTCTGCGATGAGTGTAGCGGGGCCGACCTTACCGGCGACGGGCAAGTGGTGCTGGACGATTTGTGGGAATTTGCCGACAATTGGCTTGCGGGTATTGAATAGCTTTATTGCGAATCTAATTTCAAAGGCAAAATGCTGTGAAATATCCAAGCTAACTGCCGGCGTTTTTCTTTATCCGTGAGAGAGGGATGTTTAACTTATCGATGAGGCGGTTTAG
>JAUVYZ010000160.1 GCA_030602845.1 Phycisphaerae bacterium
GCATTTCGAGAACAAATAACAAATTTCAATATGTATTTCTAAACGGCCGATTCATCCGCGACAAATTTATCTCGCACGCAACCAAAGAGGCATACCGCGGACACCTGGAGCCGGATAGATTCCCTGTCATCTTTTTATTTATTCAAATGCCTTGCGAAGACATAGACGTAAACGTACATCCTACGAAAATTGAGGTGCGTTTTTATAATGCCAATTTGGTTCATTCGCAAATCCTTGGGTGTCTGCGGGAAAAACTCTTAGGGACAAACCTTGAGACGGGTGCAAAATTGCCGGCAATCCCGTACCAACAAAGCACTTCATCGCGTTCCGTTTCGGTGCGGGACCAAAAAATTGCCGGTGCAATGGCAGAATTTTTCAAAAAGCACAGACCTGTTCAAACGCAGCAGCAATTCGAACACAAAGCCGGAACCGTGAAACAGGAAGCGAGATACCAGATACGAGAGAGAAAATACGAAAGGCCGCAGCCGGAAAGAAAATTTCTGCAAATACACGACAGCTTCATTGTCGCACAAACTGATGATGGATTTGTCATCATTGACCAGCACGCGCTTCACGAACGCATAATATATGAAGATTTATGCAGGCGAATGTCGGCCGGTAAGCTCGAATCCCAGAAGCTGCTGATACCCGAAAGTTTTGAGCTGACCGACGCTCAGGCCGATGCGCTTAAAACCAATGCCGAGCTGATTGAAAAATTGGGAATCGAGCTTGCACCGTTTGGTCCGCATACTTATGCTATACAGGCATTTCCCACCCTGCTGGCAAAGGCGGACCCGCTCGATTTCGTTCAGGATTTGACCGATTTACTCACTGACAAGGATGTGGGCCTTGATGCGGAAAGACTGCTTGATGAGGTTTTGAATATGGCTGCGTGTAAGGCGGCAATCAAGGCCGGACAAAAGCTAAGCGACAGCGAAATGGAACAACTGCTCGCAGATAGAGAAGCCGCCGAAAGAGCGAGTCGGTGTCCCCACGGCAGGCCCACTACGATAAAATTTTCGACAAATGATTTGGAAAAGCAGTTCAAGAGAACCTGATGAACAAGTGGTGGTGGCTATTGCTGACAATCCTGTGCTGGACCGGCGCGGGATTTGCAATATTCGGTGTCCGGCAAGAGCGGTGCCGCGGCGTTACCCCCCTGCCGAGTCAGGTGAACAGAATTGTCTCAATGGCTCCGAACCTCACAGAGATACTTTTTGCTTTGGGTCTGGATGAAAAAATCGTTGCGGTCTCCAATGACAGTGACTACCCTCCGGAAACAGCCGACAGGAGCAAAGTAGGGACCTTTTGGCAGCCGAATATCGAAGCGGTGATAGCAGCTAAGCCCGACCTCGTAATTACGCTTGGATTCAGCCAGCAAAGAAATCTCGCTCAGCGACTGAAACGAATCGGCTATAACAGCCTGGCGCTGAACATTGAAAAGGTGAGCGAGCTTTTCGAGGCGATTGAAAGAATTGGTGCAGCGACCGGCAGGCGGTATGAAGCAAATGAATTAGTGGGTAACATCAGGAAAAAGCTGGATAACCTCTCAGCCCTGGTCGGCACAAATGACAGGGTAAAGGTACTCTGGATCGTCCAGAGAGGGCCCTTACGGGTGGCAGGATGCGACACGTTTGTCAACGAGATGATAAAAATGGCTGGGGGCGAAAATGCCATCGGGCCAACGGTATATAAGTATCCGCCAATTGGGGCTGAGGAAGTTATTGCCGGCCGTGCGGATGTTATAATTGAACCGGCGATGGAGCCGGCCGGACAACAGGATAAGGCATTGCAATATTGGAGCAAGTTTAAGAATGTGCCGGCTGTGAGAGACAGGCGAGTTTACGTTATAGACGGCGATACAGTATCGCGGCTTGGCCCACGACTGTATGAGGGGGTGGAAACAATCGCTAAGTGCTTAAGGCCGGAGCTTTTTGAGAACTGAAGTAGTGAACGAATTACTGACAGCAAAAAAGTTGCTCGTGAGGGTCGCATCGGCACTTGTAGTGCTGGCAGCGGTGATGTTTGTCTGTTCTTTGATAGGCACCAGGAATGTCCCGTTGAAAGCGGTATTTGTGCCGGTCAGGTTACCTCGGGTTATTCTCGCTGCTATTGTCGGTGCGGCACTTGCATGTTCGGGCGTCGTTTTCCAGGCCCTTTTGCGCAATCCCCTTGCAGACCCGTATATACTTGGCATTTCAAGCGGAGCTGGACTGGGGGCAATTATCGCAGTCATCAGCGGATTTAGCTGGACGCTGTGGGGACGCTCGCCGATAGCGGTCTTCGCATTTGCAGGAGCGCTGGGGACGGTCTGGCTGGTGTGGTTCATCGGCCGAGTGACGGGAAAGTCTCATGTGACCGGCTTGCTGCTCGCGGGGGTGGTCGTCAACGCCTTCTTTTCAGCGCTGATTATGTTCTTGACATCCGTAGCAAAAAGCCAGCAGGTATATGCGACGATATTCTGGCTCATGGGCAATATGACCGAAGAAGATTTTCTTGTCCTGTGGCTCGGGGCTGGATGTGTAGCGGCAGGGATGCTCATGCTATTTTACATCAGTCCGCAGTTAAATGCCATCAGCTTCGGCGAGGACGACGCCAGGAGTATGGGCGTAAACACTGCCAGGACCCGGACAATCGCCTTTGCGGTCGCAGCCCTTATAACCGCTGTTGCGGTCAGCCTAAGCGGCCTCATAGGATTTGTGGGGCTGGTCGTTCCGCACGCAGTTCGACTGGTATTCGGCCCCGACCACCGTCAGCTGCTTCCGTTAAGTGGTATTGTCGGGGCGATATTCCTGGTAGCTGCTGACACACTGGCGCGTATCATCGTTGCTCCTGCGCAATTGCCTGTTGGTGTGGTGACGGCCATTGTGGGCGGGCCCTTCTTCCTCGTTCTGCTGGTTAAGCACACGCATAAGGTTGGCTGGCTAAGCAAATGAGCATTATAGAAGTTAGCCATTTGAGTTTTGGGTATCCTGTGGGACCTCGTTTTGCAACAGGTCGCAAAACGGAAACACACGTTGAGGTTCTGCGGGACCTGAGCTTTGAAGTAATGGCCGGGACGTTTCTGGTAATAGCAGGGCCAAACGGCGCAGGCAAAACAACGTTGCTAAATCTGCTTTGCGGTTCGCTGGCGCCCAAATCAGGCTCGATAAGAATTGATACAGCAGCGATAGAATCATACAGCACCGAAGCCCTCGCCGCCAAAGTAGCGGTTGTACGTCAGGAATTCGTGCCGGTATTTGGCTTTTCGGTAATCGAAATGGCTATGATGGCAAGAACGCCTTACTATGGACAAATGGGATTCGAGAGCAAAGACGACAGGGACATAGTCAACGAAGCGCTCGAGGCAACCGACACATCTCAGTTTGCCTCCCGAACGCTCGCAAGTCTGAGCGGAGGTGAGCGGCAGCGGGTTTTCATCGCAAGGGCACTTGCACAAAGCACGGCTATTTTGCTTCTGGATGAGCCGACGAGCTTTCTGGATTTGAAACATCAGGTTGGCATATATGATTTGCTCAAAAGGATGCAGCTTGAAAAAGGTAAAACAATCGTAGCCATAACGCACGATATCAACCTGGCGGCCCAATACGCAGACGTTACTCTACTTCTCGGAGCCGACGGCAGTTACCAGTACGGCCGCACCAAAGATGTTTTCTCCACGGAGCAAATCGAGAAAGTCTTTGGCGTCAGGACCTTTTCAGGCAAGGTCGGGCAGGAAAAATTCTTCATTCCTTTAGGCAAATTTGCAAAAGATAGCGCACAAATCAACGGCAAACCGGACAGCAGCCGACAGAAATAACCACAGCCACTTGTTGCTGTAACTGCTTATTCTTCAAGAAGTTAACGCTGCCGAAGTAAATTCGTTTGCATAATTTAATTGTGCCGGCTATACTCCCACGACTTAGTATCGCAATTTTGGATAAAAGAAGTATTGTACATAACACACTTTAATATGTTATAATACTTTTTTCGCAGATGTCCAAAGAAAGGTTTAGTAGCAAGAAAGGTAGACGAAGAAGTGGCACAGAAACGCAAAAAGGCTTCAGGAAAAAAAACGAGCTCAACTCGGACAAAGAAAAGTCGTTTGACTACCGCCAACATTGAGCGTTTCAAACTAATGCTGCTGGAAAAACGCAGGCAAATCCTGATAAACGTAAACGAAATTGAAGACGAAGCTCTCAAAAAGTCCCACCTGGATGCAACCGGAGACCTCTCAAGTATGCCAATCCATATGGCCGACCTCGGAACCGATAACTACGAGCAGGAATTCGCTTTGGGATTGATGGACAGCGAGAGGAAACTACTGCAAGAAATCGACGATGCGCTGCAGCGTATCGAGCAGGGAGCTTATGGCATCTGCCAAGCGACCGGCAAACCAATAGCCAAGGCTCGGCTCGAAGCCAAACCCTGGGCCAGATACTGTGTTAAATATGCACGAATGCTGGAACAGGGGCTTGTAACAGAGCCGGAACAATCAACATCAGAGCCGCAAGAATATAAAAGCATAGACGATTCAGAAGAATAATCTTCTAATAGTTGAAGCCGGCTTTGACTTGCCCCTGCCGACAACAAGCAGCAGCATACGAGAAAAGCTCAACAGGTTACCTGAGGGAGAAGGGCTTTTTCATATTCGCCGAGTTAATTTTCTCGTTATTTAGAAACGGCCGGAAAAAATACATTTCATTTTGCGCCGGAAAAGGTAGATTAATATCTTGGTATGAAACACAAATGTCCAGTCTGCCACAAAACCGTTAAGCTATCACCTCAAGCACAATCCGAAGAGGCAAAATACTTTCCTTTTTGCTCCCGACGGTGCAAGCTGATGGATTTGGGTGCCTGGCTGGATGACAAATACAAGATAATTTCCGAGTTACAGTCGCAGCAATCTGCCGGGCCATCCGATACTTCTTCCGATACCCCTTCTGACAAGCGGTAAATGACAATATTCTAAAATAAAATATTGCAAAATCTGTTGAAAGTGACTGATAATAACTATATATTTTTACTATCTGTTCTCTATGATTAAGACAAGGCAATTGTAACCCTTTTGAAAGGACGCAAAATGCACAGCGAAAAAGAGCTCTCTCAAGTTTTTGACACTGTTCTCTTCCCAAAGATATTCCAGGCCTTCCGTATGGCCATTCAGCCAAGCAAATTAATAATCGCTTTTATGGCAGTGGCTATTATATGCCTGGCCGGCTGGATTATGGACCTTATAGTTGTTGCCACATCAGGCCAAGGTGAAACTGGCGTATTTTCCACACTCTGGCACACGACCGCAAAAGGATTTCACGGCGTAGTATACTCACTATTACTCTTCGACCTGCCGGATGTAAAAGCAAATATTACTGAGTGTTTTACGGCAGTGGGAGGGGTACTTACGGTCCATTATCTTTATTGCATCATCTTTTTT
>JAUVYZ010000184.1 GCA_030602845.1 Phycisphaerae bacterium
GGTTTCATCTGGACCCAAAAAGTGGCAGGCGATGATCAAATCTTCGAAAGGAAACTAGGCGTTGGAGAAGAGGTGGTAGCCAAGGAAAATTCGAGCCATACCGGGGTGGGTGGTAATCGAATCTTCAAAAATAGACCGCCCAGAGTCCGAGCGAAACATGCCCCCGGCGAGATCATCGTTAAATTTAAACTGGGCGTCGCAGAGGACGTCATCGCCGAACTAAATTCGACGTATGGTGTCTCCGTAATTTATACCAGCCCGTTTGCCGGTTTTAAGAGGTTGAAGATCCCAGGAAAGAAAACGCTCTCTGAAATGCTGGAAATATATGGGAAAAACCCCAATGTTGAATACGCTGAGCTAAATTATATTGCCTATGCTTGTTGGGTCCCTGATGACCCAGGGTATTCCCTTCAATGGCATCTGGATAATTCTGAATATGGGGGAATCCAGATGGAGGACGCCTGGGAGTTATTAGGCGCACCTGGCACGCCCGGTGAAAACGTCATTGTCGCAGTATTAGATACAGGTGTGGCGTATGAAGACTACACGACAGACCCTCCGCAGCCACAGAAGTATTATACAGCTCCTGACTTGGAGGATACTGTTTTCGTGCCTGGCTACGATTTCGTCAACGATGATGGACACGCTAACGACGATGAGGGACATGGGACCCATGTTACCGGCACCATTGCTCAGAGCACAAATAACAGTAAAGGTGTTGCAGGTGTGGCCTTTAATTGTTCCATTATGCCTGTGAAGGTCCTGGGCAGTAGCGGCTCCGGCCTCTATTCGTGGGTCGCCGATGGCATCTACTATGCCACTGATAATGGTGCCGATGTTATTAATTTAAGTTTAGGTGGTCCTGCCTCTCCTATGTTAGAGAATGCGGTTGCTTACGCTTACACTAAAGGGGTTACTATCGTCTGTGCTGCCGGAAACGAGTACGAAGATGGAAATCCACCTGTATATCCTGCTGCCTATGACGCTTATTGTATTGCCGTCGGTGCTACCAGGTATGATGAGACCAGGGCCTACTATTCCAATACTGGCAGTTACCTTGATATAGTAGCTCCAGGTGGAGATATTTCCGCTGACCAAAATGGTGATGGATATGGCGACGGTGTCCTCCAACAAACCTTTGGCAGGAATCCCAAGGACTTTGGCTATTGGTTTTATCAAGGTACCTCAATGGCAGCTCCTCATGTTTCTGGGGTCGCCGCTTTGTTGATTGCCTATGGAAACGTAATTGCTCCCGATGACGTGAGGGCCGCTCTTCAAGAGACCGCCGAAGATTTAGGGGATACCGGTTGGGATGAGAACTATGGCCACGGTTTAGTCGATGCCTACGCTGCCCTGATGCGCTATACCACCGTATCGAGGATCTATCTTCAAGACTGGGAAGATGGAATAGCAGGCTGGTACAGCAAGTACGAGCCAAAATACGGTCCGGACTATGACCCAATTCTGATAGTCGATGATCCGGACCCACCTTCTGGCGACTGGTCTCAAAAAGTCATTCGCATTGATGCCGCTACGAACTATCTTTCGCCGCTCATTGCAGTAACGCCGGGTGAGAAGTACATTGTAAGTGCCTGGATAAACTGGGTAAGTGGCGGATGGCCTTTTGTGGGCGTCTCGCGCTATAACGAGTCCGGTAGTCCTATGGGACTGCCTTTATTAAATGCCCCCCCCTACACTGCACCGCGGTTGATTTGGCTCATTGGGAAGGGCGATTATCATACAAGGGAAGGTTACGATCCCATCGGCGACTGGGTCACGCCTGTACCCATTGTTGACGAATGGAACTACTACGAAAAGGTCTTTACCGTCCCTGAGGGAACGGCCTATGTTCGACTTTTGACCGAACTCTGGAAGGGTGCCAGCCGTGATGATAAACTACCACTTGCGTATTTTGATGATATTGCCATGCATGCCGTTCCTTAATCCTTAGCAGGGTCTACTATTCCTGTTGAGGGAGCAACCATCGATATAGTCTTAGCGCCAGACCGCTGGTCAAAATAGATTTACAAAAGCGCTTGCAACCATAACCATCGTTGACGCAAGTTGTAGTCTAATAGAGCGAACAACGACGTATTATAATACTCCAGGAAATTTGGACCAGTTTTCGGGGAGTAGGTCAATATTAAGAATATTGTGGATTAATCCGAGCCAATGATTTGTAACAGAATTTGCAACAGACATGCCCTTTTAGGCCGTTGTTACGCTACTGTTACGCTTCGGTCAGCATCATAAGTTTTTACTTGACAATCATAAACCATTTTAGCACAATAACTTATCAGAACCCTGGACGGAACTGGGGGTCACGAGGTCGCTGGTTCAAGTCCAGTCGCCCCGATTTTAGATAACTCGGGCGATTTTGCCGGATGTCCGTGGGGGCCAAATTTGATATGGATTGTAAAAAGCAGGTGGTGGGTATGGTGCAAAAAGGTCTGCGGCGAATTATTTGTACAGCCATTTTAACAAGTCTTGTTTTCCCCTTCGCATCTTGCCTAGCGGCGCAGCACGGGGAGCTTGTAAACGTCGCGGCGTTCGGCGAGCTCAAAAAGTGGGACGCGCAGGGAAAAGACTACGGCGTTATTTGGGAGGACGCCAGAGACATCTTCCGTGTGGTGGTCAGGTTTGCCGATTCCAAGGCCATTGGCGACGCGGGGTCGATTAGATTGGAATACTGGCAATCATCGTGGCCCCATCGCCGAATCCCCCGCGAGAAGCCATCCGGAGCCGGCAGCTCGGGATGGCTTAATGTTGGCGATTGGTTTCAGGGCAGATGGTTAAGAGCCGACACAAATCTCGACGTCAAGGGCACAACGTACACGTTCACGTTCAACCCGGTCAATTCAAAGGAATTTCCGAAGCTAAGGGATTTTCCGGCCCGGTATCGTTCAACGTTAAAGCTGCGGGTGATAGCCGACTCGCCGCTTGCGAGAATAGAGGCGTTCGAAGCGTACACCGATTCGGTCTTCTCGCGCCTTGAGTTTGAGGTGGAATGGGGGGGAACGGCACAGCAGCAGCAAATCTGGGACGGACGACTCGAAGTTTTCAACGGCATAATCGAACAAGTTCAGCCGGTCTCGGCTGCGAGCAGGGTCAAAGTCGGCCCCAACCACGCCTGGACTTCAAAAGTGAAAGAGAAGACCGACGGCATCGGCGCCCGCATCCTCTACGCAAAAACGAAGGCCTACAGCTCATTCGACGAAACCATCGTAACGGTGCGCGCTGCTCGCGAAACCTTTTCCTTCGCAGCTTTGGATTTAATAAAGCACGGCCATATATTCATTCCCGATTTTGGGGTCATCGTTCGCAAGGCCGGAGACAATACAACGTACCGGTCGGCTGAAGAGGTTTGGCAAAAGAATAAAAACAAAAACATCTATACGAGGGTTTCGAGCACTGCCGAGCAGACGTTGACCCGGGCGTGGAAGGACATCCCCACCAAAGGACACTACTATATTCCGCTGAGCTTCGAGGGAGGCCGGCAGCATTTTGGTGTTGAGGCCGACGGCACCGTGTTCTGCCATCATAACTGGCTTTCGCGGATACACGGTCGGGATACGAAACGCTGTCTGTATGATGGCAACTCGATTCGGTACCGGTTTGGCCTGTCCGGCGCGAGGTTGACCGAGCGTCATACAATCGATGGCTGTCTTCCGATGATAATCGGGGAGTGGGAGCGCGACGGCGTTCGCTACCGCCAGAGCGCTTTCGTGGTGCCGTTCGACGGTGTGCCGAAGAACGGCGAGCGCATCTACGCCGATGACACGTTAGTGCTGATGATGCGATTCGAAATCCGACGTGTTGATAATGCGGACCGAGAGGCCAAGCTCGATATAGAGGTTATTGCGAGAAGACCCGAACAAGTAACGGTAGATAACGGTTTGATTTTCGCTGCCGGCACGAAGCCCCAGCGTCTGCGGATGCTTGTTACTTCGCCGGATGCGCCGGGCCGCTATTCGCTGACAGCGCAAGGGAAAAAACTGACCTACCGAGCCACCTTAACGGCCGATGACACAAAACGTACTGTCGAGATTGCTATTCCGTATATCACCTTAACGGAGCGCAAAGAATGGGCGAAGCTGCGCTCTGTTCGGTTCAATGAGGCGTTCGCAGCGGTTCGCGAATACTGGAGGAAGCGCATACAAGCCGGCACACATATCGTCACACCCGAGCCGATGATAAACGACTTCTATAAGGCCCACGTCCCACACCTGTTGATTAACACCGAGCGCGAGGTTGGAACCAGCGACCGTTATATGGTGAAGGTGGGCACATTCCACTACGGGGTGTTCAGCAACGAGTCGTG
Organism: Phycisphaerae bacterium; assembly: GCA_030602845.1. Taxonomy (GTDB): domain Bacteria; phylum Planctomycetota; class Phycisphaerae; order Sedimentisphaerales; family Anaerobacaceae; genus JAUVYQ01. The sequence continues at coordinate 4,322 of JAUVYZ010000184.1, forward strand.
CATGATGATTAGCGACCTTGACCGTCGGGGTTACCACAAGCGGGCCGAGCAGGCCCTGGAAAGCTGGCTGCACTACCAGGGGACAGTGGGACTGCCCGGTAACTTTTCGACCGCCGAAGGCCAGTTCTACGGCGCAAGGGGATACGAGGCCGGCGGATATAACCAGCACCATGGATTTGTTCTCTGGTGCCTGGGCGAACATTACTGGTACACCCGGGATGCTGACTGGCTCAAGCGAGCTGCCCCAAAGATTGTCAAGGGATGCGAATGGATAATTGGCGAACGACAGCGCACCATTACGGCGCATAAATCGCCGATACGCGTGATTGACCGGGGACTGCTGCCCGCTGGTTGTTTAGAAGACATAAAGGACTGGCGCTTCTGGCTTTCCACTAACATCTATTCCTGGTGGGGGATGCACAATGCAGCGGCGGCACTGGATGCGGTCGGGCTGCCGGAAGGCAAACGGCTGCTGAAAGAGGCGGCTGCCTACCGCAAAGACATTCTGAGCGCCTTCACCGAGGCGATGCGCCGCTCACCGGTTGTCCGGCTGCGAGACGGCAGTTGGATACCTCATATACCGCCGGACGTCCACCGCCGTGGCCGCACCTTCGGGTGGATT
>JAUVYZ010000200.1 GCA_030602845.1 Phycisphaerae bacterium
GGCAGCGTATCGGGGAGGTGGTACGGATTTTACTGGAAAACACGTACCCGTAACTTCCAGATAATAGGTGGAGACTTTGCAGGCAAGGTCTATCCTGCTAAAATCTACCGCAGCGAATCCGGCGAAGAAGACCCTTCAAAACTTTACTTCATAGCGAAAGGCAAATTCTTAGTGCAGGAGGCGGACTCGAAAAAAGGCAGGATTCACAACATAGTCGGTGATATTTACGTGAAGGGCTGGCTCGACTCCGAGTACACTGTGACCGGAGAGGTTACCATCACTTCAGATGAGAAATACTTCGAGACTTTCACCTGGAAAAACCTATAGGGCGGCGTGCAAAGACAAAATCGTTCTTTGATAACTGAGCGTGTTAGCTTGTCCAGGTAAATGCAGACATACGCACCTATCTCTTGCACAAAGCAGGTTTTTGTTTTATCATAAACTTATGGTTAAAACGGAACAGATAAAGGTCGAAACAAAAGGTAACTGCGATATAGTCAATATTACCGAGCAGGTCAGCGAGGCGGCGGCACAATCGGGTATCAGCGAGGGAGCCGTTACGCTTTTCAACGTGGGCTCGACGGCGGGGATTACGACTACGGAATATGAGCCGGGGCTGGTTAATTACGATATAACAGCGGCGTTTGAGAAAATCGCACCGGCAAACGGGCGCTATGAGCACGAAGAGACCTGGCACGACGATAACGGTCATTCCCACGTGCGGGCTTCGCTTTTGGGGCCTTCTTTGAGCGTTCCCGTTGTTGACGGCCGACTTACGCTCGGCACCTGGCAGCAAATTATCTTAGTGGATTTCGATACGAGGTCGAGAACAAGGACGGTCATCTGCCAGATAATCGGCGAGTAAATAATTGACTATTTACTATATTTCTATTGAAGAAAAACAAATATTCAGGGAGAATAGTAAATAGAAGAACAGTTTTTTTGCGGTGTTTATTTCTATGGACATCCGGTGTATAAAAACGGTTTGCGTAACAAGCGTACTGCTTATCGGTTTTTTTATAGCCGGCTGTGGTGAGCCGGGCGGGGCGGGTAAGGGGCCGCTCGCATCCGAGACGGATTTGGGCCCTACAATAGGGTCGCTGGCCGAGGTGTTCTCACTTGAATCGACCCTCGTGGAAGGGTACGGGCTGGTAGGCGGTCTTAACGGGACGGGTTCGGCGGAATGTCCGCCACAGATTAGAACATATCTTACACAATATATCCTGGCGCAATTGTCCGAGCCAAAAATAGACGTTGAAAAATTTATTAGCAGTCGTGATACCGCCGTAGTACTGCTGCACGGGCTGATACCGGCAACAGCTTCAAAAGGCCAATACTTCGATGTAAGAGTAGCGGCACTGCCTGGTACGCAAACAACATCTCTGGAAGGCGGCTGGTTGTATGGTGCTGAGCTTAAGACAGCAGGAAGCTTCGGCATAACTACAAGAGTTCTGGCTACGGCAAAAGGGCCGGTCTTCATAGATACAATCAGCACTTCCGAAACAGATAAAAAAGTCGGATATATCCTGGGCGGCGGTACGGTGCTCGATGATTACAATGTAGTGCTGGTGCTTCGACGTCCGGATTATAGAACCGCAGCCCTTATTCGCAACCGCTTAAACGAACGTTGGGCCGGCACGGCCAAGGCGGTTGGGCCTGGCCGGATTGAATTGAAAGTACCGGCTAAATACGGAGAACAAAAACAAAGGTTCGTCTCGATAGTCAAGGCAACGTATCTTTCCGAAGCGCGGGAAATGACCAGAGAAAGAATAAAAACCTTTATTAGAAAGCTTGCTGTTTCGGAGGACAAGGAGCAAAGTGAAATTTCTCTTGAGTCCATAGGCAATGAAAGTCTTAGCAAGCTGGGTGCCCTTCTGAAGTCGTCCAATGAGGAGGTTCGTCTGCGAGCAGCGAGATGTATGCTCAATCTGGGCAGCGGCAGTGGCCTGGAGGTCCTCAGGGAAATAGCAATGGATAAAGGTTCGGGTTATCGAGTCGAGGCGCTGGAGGCAATCACCACAGCGGCGAGGCGCAATGATGCGGCTGCGATATCACGACGGCTGCTGCGGGACGAAGATTTCGCAATCAGATTGGCTGCATACGAGCAACTGCGGAAATTAGACGATATTGCCATAACACAAACGCTCATCGCGCGTATTTTTTATCTGGAAGAAATCGCACGAACCGAATACACGGCGATTTTTATTTTTCGGAGTGGTCAGCCGCGAATTGTGTTATTCGGTGCGCCGATATCCTGCCGCCGCAATATTTTTGTGGAGTCACCAGACGGCAATATAACAATAAACGCACCGGCCGGGCAAAAATATGTCTCAATAATGCGCAAACACCCCAAACGGCCCAGCGTAATAATGCGATTGAAAAGCACTTTTGAACTCAGCGATATTATTCAAACACTCTGCGAAGAGCCCCTCAAAAAAGCTGAGGAAGGGCGTCCGGGCCTGGGCGTTTCATATGCCGATATGATAGCCCTTTTGAAGCAGATGTGCGATAAAGGTGCTGTAAAAGCAGAGTTTCGGGCCGGGCCCCTGCCAAAAATCGACTAATTATCAAGAGAAAACAGACCATCGGCCGACAATAATATCGTATTGCGTATATCGTATTGCGTATTGCGTTAACCGGCGGTAAAACCGCCGGCTAAATATTGAGATTGCCACGGCCTGCTTGGCAGGCCTCGCAATGACGACATACCACCAGCAGGATAAAAAATGAGACTTGAAAAAATTGTTCTTAACGGATTCAAAAGTTTCGCCGACAAAACAGAATTTGCTTTCGACTCGTCTATAACCGCTATTGTAGGACCGAACGGCTGCGGTAAGAGCAATATCGTCGATGCGGTAAAGTGGGTGCTTGGGGAACAGAGTGTCAAGAGCCTGCGAGGCGGGCAAATGGCTGATGTGATATTCAGCGGAAGCAGCAGCAGAAAACCTCTCGGGGCAGCCGAAGTGAACCTGTTTATCTCCAATCCCGATGGAACCGCGACAGGACAGCTGCCAATTGAAGCCGACGAGGTGCAGATTACACGGCGGATATACAAAAGCGGGGAGAGTGAATACCGGATAAACAACAAAACCTGCCGATTGAAGGATATTCGAGAATTATTTATGGACACCGGCATAGGTGCCAGAGCCTACTCGATTCTTGAGCAGGGACAGATTGAGCAGTTATTGAGCGCATCGAAAACAGACAGAAGGGTCATATTTGAAGAAGCGGCGGGCATAAGCAAGTATAAAGCGCACAAGAAAGAGGCACTTCGTAAACTGGAACACACGGAACAAAACCTGCTGAGGCTTGCAGACATCCTGGGCGAAGTAACAAAGAGACTGCGAAGTGTGAAACTTCAGGCGGGTAAAGCGCGAAACTACCTGCGATACAGCCAAAGACTCAAGGAGCTGCAGGTCAATTACTCGCTGGTTGAATATCACAAGATAAAGACGCAAGTTGGAGAGAAGGAAACTACCCTTGAGCAAGTGGAGGAACAGTTAGCGCGGCTGGCAGCGGAGGTGGCAAAGGAAGACAGCCTGATGAGCAAACTGGGCGAAGAGAAAATAGAAACGGAGCATAAGCTAAGCCATACGGACAATCGGCTTGTTGCCGTTGAGAGCAAAATTGAACAGCAGCTTCAACGAATTGAGTTTTTGCGAACGAGAATTACAGAACTGCAGCAAAGAAGGGACTCAGCAGGCGAGAGACTTGAAAAACTGCAGGAACAGAAAAACCTCTTTACGGCAGATTCAGCACAATATAAGAGCGAGCTGACAAACTGCGAAAGGATGCTGGAGGAGAAAAGCCGGCGCGCCGGGCAAGTCCAAAAAGCCATCGAGGAAATAAACAGCGAATGTGGCTCGCTCGAAGCGGAATTGGAAGATGAGAAATCAGGCATTATCGATATAGTCAGATTGACGGCGCAGCTTCATAACGAAGTCCAGAGCATTTCAGTTTACCGCAGCAATTTATCCAGCCAGAAGGACCGTCTTGCCGGCCGGGCGGAACGCGCCCGCACAGAGCTTGAAAAACTGCTTACCGAAAAGGCACAACACAAAGCCCGTTTGAGCGATATCGAAAAAGTGCTGGGCGAATTGACACAGAATTTAGAATCCAAACGCAACGAAGCAGAAGAAATTAACAGCCTGCTCGCAGCAGACAACAAGCGATTAACCGCGAGCCGCGAAGCACGAAGTGCATTGAGCGGCGAGCTGGCGATATTGACAGATATGGAGGGGAGGCGCGAGGGGCTTAATACAGGTGTTAAAAGCATTTTAGCGAATCGGTCAGTCAATAAATTAGATTACATCGAAGGAATAGTAGCAGATATGATTGCGGCCGATTTCAAATATGCAAATGCCGTTGAGGCCGCCCTTGAAGGCAAAACCGACACCCTGGTAATCAACAACACAAACAGACTATTGGCCGATACGGAAACAATTGAAAAACTCGAAGGCAGAGCGAATTTCATACGTATGGATAAGATAG
>JAUVYZ010000095.1 GCA_030602845.1 Phycisphaerae bacterium
CGATGCTTTCGTCTTCCAATATATCCATATTATCCGGCTGAATATCGGCGGTTATTACATTCACACCGACTTCTGTTAACGCATCCGCAACGCAATTGCCGCTCTGGAAGCTGATGTCACGTTCTTCGCCGATACCACCCATAAGGACGGCTACTTTAAATTTACTATTTTCTATTTCCAATTTACTATTAGTTCAATTTCTTAATTCCAGATTTCGATTTCAAGCTCCAGCTCGATGCCGAACTGTTCTTTGACTCTTTCCCTTATAGCATCTATCAGCCTCATAACGTCGCGGCTTTTGCACCCTTCTTGTGCGATTATAAAATTCGCGTGTTTTTCGCTGACTGCAGCTCCGCCGATTTGCAGCCCTTTTAGACCGGCCCTATCAATCAGAGCGCCGGCCGAACCCCCTCCTGGATTTTTGAATATACAGCCGGAATTTTTTGTATTTAGCGGCTGATTGTTCTTTTTATAAATCCAGATTTCCTTTACCGTTCGCATAATTTGCTCGGGGTCAGCAGCGGCCAGTTTCAGTTTGGCGTTTAGAATAAATCTGGCGGTGATGTTTGTTCGGCGGTAGTCGAAAACAAGTTCCGGTTTGCTCTTTTCAAAGACGCTGCCCTGAGCATCCATCAGCGTGACAGTCTCTACGGCTGCGCCGATATCTCCGAAGTTGCCGCCCGCGTTCATTTTTATCGCCCCACCAATCGAGCCGGGTATGCCCGTTAGAGCTTCGATGCCTGAAAGTCCCTTTTGGACACAAGTTAAAACCGCCCTAGTCAATTCCGCGCCTGCCCAGGCGGTGAGCCCGGCTTCAGCCGGGTCAAATTGCGTCTGTGCGAACCGGCCTGCTTCAAGTTTTATCACTGCTGCCCGCAGGCCATCGTCACTGATTAGCAGATTTGAGCCGAAGCCCATCACGTAAATTGGAATGTTGTTTTCGCCGCACCGCTGGACTACTTCTTTTAGCTGTTCGATGGTCTGCGGCCGGATTAAATAATCAGCCGGCCCACCCAGCCCGTACCAGGTGCGCTTCGCCAACGGGTAGTCGGTTTCAACTATTTCGTCTAAGCCACTGAATATACTCATCTGCCACCTTCCAGATATCACCTGCACCCATAGTAACTACGAGGTCGTAAGGTTTTACATTTTTCTTTAGATAATCGCAAATGGCTCCGAAGCTATCGATAAATACCGCCTCTGTCCCATTAGCTCGCATTCTTTCGACCAGTATCTGCGCGTTAATCTCTTTTTTCGCCGCCTGCGAGTCCCGGACGAAATAAATCTCCGGGACAATAGTTACATCGGCAAGCTTAAAGCTTTCTGAGAAATCATCAAGCAAAAATCTCGTCCTGCTGTACTGATGCGGCTGAAAAACGCACCAGATTCGTCCCGGCTGGTATCTCTGGCGTATCGCCTGCAGCGATGCCCTGATTTCGGTCGGGTGGTGGGCGTAGTCGTCGAGGACTGTGATTTGACCGAGGCGGTCTTTGAGCATCAGCCGGCGGTCGACGCCGATAAAATCCGGCAGCAGTTGAAGTATCTGCTGGGGAGCCAATCCGGCGTTGACCGCCATAGCCACTACCGCCAGGGCATTTAAGATGTTGTGCCTGCCCGGCAGGGAAATCTTTGTCGCTCCGAGCAATTCACCATTGTGATAGACGTCAAAGGCATAGAGTCCGTCATTTAGCGTAATGTTCTCGGCGTAGAAATTGCAATTTTCGTCAAGCCCGAAGGTCTCGCAGCGTAAATCAGCTCCCAGTTGCCCGATGACTTTTGCCACGTTCAAATCTGCGCCGTTGGCAATCAGCACGCCATCCGGTTTTACGCCGAGGGCAAACTGGCGAAAGGCATCGACTATATCGTTCTCGTCTTTGTAGTAGTCCAGATGGTCCTGCTCGATATTGAGTATGGCTGCTATTTTGGGTTTCAGGTTCAGAAAGCTTCGGTCATATTCGCAGGCCTCAGCGACGAAATACTTGGCGTCTCCGACGCTGGAAGAGCTGCCCAATTGAGTAATGTCGGCCCCGATGATAAAGTTTGGGTCGGTGCCGGCTTGTTTCATACAATAGGCCAGCCAGCCGCCCGTTGTGCTCTTGCCGTGCGTGCCGCTAATGGCTATGCCGTCATAGCAATTGCACAAGAGCCCCAGCATCTCAGCATACTTATAGATTTTGCATCCTCTTTTGCGCGCCTGTTTCAATTCGGGATTATCTTCCGTAATAGCTGCAGAGATAACGACGGCATCGGTTTCTGAGCCGAGATTGTTTTCACTATGGCCGATTTTTATATCAGCACCTATCCGGCAGAGCTTCTCTACAACGCCGCTTTGCGTTTGGTCTGAGCCAGTTATAATCGCTTTGTTTTTGAGCAAAAGCTGTGCCAGGCCGCTCATCCCGATACCGCCTGCCCCGATGAAGTGGAATTTCAACCCTGTTAGGGCTGCTGTGCCGTTTGTATTTAACACTTCATCCAGATGGGCTGTTTTAGTATCACAGGTTTCTATATTTGGCCGGCTCATATCTCGTCCTTGATAATGCTTTGCGGTTCCATTGGGGGGATTTTAGCATAAAAGCCGGGCAATAGAAAGAAAAAAGACCGCGAGTGCTGATTGTATTCGGATTGAGTGGCGAGACAGTAGCAGGAAGTCGCTAAAGAAGATTTATGAACTCTTCAGTTGTCAGGCCGGCTTCGGCGATAATAGCACGAAGCGTACCTTTAGGAATATCTCTTCCAGGATGGTTAGGTACAACAGTTCGTCTGTGAGTTTTAGGGTTGTACCAAATTTCATGGCTGCCTTTGGCGTGCCGGTCAAACACAAAACCTGCTTTACGAAGCCTGCGTATTACTTCGGATGGTTTAAGCGATGGAAGGCGGCTCATGTTTCAACGGGAACAGGAATTTTTACATTTAATTTGAAGTGCGGTCTTTGACCTACAGTGAGATTTTTTGGAAGCCGGTCTCCATGTTCGATGCAGGATTCTATGATTTTACGAGCCACATCTTCGGCTATTTCAATGGTCTCTGCAATAGTTCTACCCTGGGCAATCAGGCCTTGCAGAACGGAACTGGTGGCCAAATATTGACCCTCTTCTAAATATTCGATTGATATTGGAACAAGATATTCTGACATATCTATGACCTCAGTAATAAAGATAACATAAATTATAGGTTTTGTCAATGTAAATCCAGGCAAAAAAAAGAAAAAAAGGCCTTTCGCTTCAAACTTCAACCCCCAACTTTATATATTTGACGTCAGCGTGCTCGGCTTCAACCTCGGATTCGGCAATCATCATACGATACGCATCAATTATATTTTCCTTTAGTTCTTCTACGGTTTTGCCCTGGCTGAAGACTGCCGGAATTTCCTTTAATTTCCCGACAAACCAGTTATCATCCTGTCAGTATTCAAGGGTAAAGAACCTTTTCATTTTTGCTCCTTTCGCTTTTTATACGGCTGATTGTTTATACGCCAGGCCTTGTAGAAAAACATCGGCTGCTAATTTGATAAACAGTGGTTTACTCGGTTGCCTTCTGAATCAACGATTTTGTGGCGCTCAGAAAATTCTCTGCTGCTCTAATGGCGTTGGCTGCATCCTGCCGCGATACATGGGTTGTGGCTCCGTAGTCACCAACGCCCCGCAATTCAAAAAGCCCAGGTTTGCTGCCATTTCTTGGGCGAATTTGTGCGTCATAGGGATAGCCCTTCCCTTTTCACATTTCGGTAAAGCTGGGAGGCCTTCTGCTCAAACTCATCCAAAGCTGCCGGCTTGGCGGAAATGAGCTGTTCTGAGTCGAGTTGTACCGGATAAAGCAAGTCGACAATTTGACGCAGTTCATGAAAATAGTTAAATGGCTTACTCAACAGAACAAGCAAATCGATATCACTGCCTGCGCTTGTTTGCTCACGAGCTATAGACCCATAGAGAATCAGACCTTTAAGCCGGGAGCCATAGTGACCGGCAAGAATCTTCTTACATCTTTGCGTTATGTCGGTTACTGTCTTCATTTGACACCTATGTCTCAATTATATTTTCCTTCACTATGTCTACAAAATGAATTCTATCAGATTTGGCTTGAGAAGCCAAGAAAAAAGGCCGCAAGTCCTAATTAAGTCAGGACTCACAGTCCTTATGGCTCTTAAAATAGTCTGTTACAAAGCTAATTCTGCCCTATGGGATTTCCCCCACTTGGATATCGTCAATATTCCAACCGCAGTATGTCCAACTGCCGTCAGTAGTACCCATAGTCCAACGTAAATAGACGGTAGGTTGATCATCCGCTATGGCCAGATCCTTCGCCCCCGTGCTTTCTTGCGAAAACAAGAAGGGGGGCTCAGGATGACAAGGGGAGTGTCGAATCCGTCCCGTCTGAAGCCGGGCCGGACCTGGACGGCATCCAACAAGGAATTCCGAATTTCGAAGTATAATAATCAATTACTTTACCACTGGGCTTCGATGTAGGGGCCGGTGGGGCCTTTGGGTCTGGGTTTGGGCCGGGACTTGAGGATGGCTTCGGCAATTGCAATGTCACTTTGCCGCGTAATTTTGATATTCGAAGGGTCCGTCTCTACAATTGATACTTTCTCTCCAAGCGCTTCGACGAGCTGCGCATCATCGCTGATTTTGTTTTTGTCGAGCTTGGCGAGGTTTTCGTAGGCCTTTTTGAGCAAATCAGCTTTGAAGACCTGCGGGGTCTGCGCTTCGTAGAGGCCAGCCCTATCAACGGTTTTGATTATCGTATTGTCCTTCGCCTGTTTTATAGTTGCGGCAACGGGGCAGGCCAGTATGGCTGCGCCCGTTTTCGCAGCGGCAGCGAAACCGGCGTCAATCCACTGCTTTGTTAAACAGCATCGCACAGCGTCGTGGACGGCGATAAGGTCAATATCATTATTGACAAGTTCAAGCGCCTTTTTAACGGTATCAAAACGCTCGGCGCCGCCAAAACAGATTTTTGTATTGTAAAATTTTAAGTTAGGGCCCCATTTGATATTTACCAGCTCTTCGTCTTCGGGCGCAATAGCCAACAGAATCTGTTTTACGTCGTCGCGGTTGGCGAAAAGCTCGACGCTTCGCATAAAGACCGCCCTGCCGGAGACATCAACGAACGGCTTTTTTCTCTTTCCCCCGAATCGCCTGCTACCCCCCGCAGCACAAATAATCACAGCAACGCTTTGTGGCATTAAATTACTCCTTAAAATGTCCTGCGACGGCTGCTAAAATTCGATACCGCGTCTTGCGGGCAGGCCCTTATCAAACGGGTGCTTGATATTTTTCATTTCCGTTACCAAGTCCGCCAGGGCTATCAATTCCTTAGCTGCACCCCGGCCGGTCAGAACAATTTCAACCGCAGGGTCTCTTTTATCAATAATATTCTTGATATCTTCCAATTTAGCCAAGCCTTTTGAAAGGCAAAATATAATCTCGTCGAGTATCAGTACATCGTAAAATCTTTTTTCCGCGGTTTCCGTAATTCTTTCAAGAACTTTGCTGATTGCAGCCTGCATCTTTACGACGTCTTCTTCATCGTCCAGGGATTTAGACATATCCCAGGGCACATCAAGCGCTTCAACCCTGATTCTGACAGCGCCCAATTGCAGTGCGAAACGCTCGCCGATATCAAGGGATGGCGGCTTCAAAAACTGATAAATCAAAATCTTGTTTCCCTGGCCGGCGGCGCGTAGAGCCAGGCCGAACGCAGCGGTGGTTTTGCCCTTGCCATCTCCGGTATAAATCTGAACAAGGCCTTTTTTTAGCATAGCAGTATATTAAAGTTAAAAGTTGAAAATTAAAAACTAAAAATTGGAAACCTGAAAACTGATTTCTGTGGGTGTAGCTGGTGATTGCAGGTGCGAAATTCGCTCCTTTTAACCTCGGGGACCGTGAGTATTACGTTTGCAGGCCTTTTTTCATATCCGCAGGTGGGCTTTCAAGTGAGAGGCGAGAATATTGTCGATAATGGTTTTTCCTGCGTGCTATAGTAATTGCTTCCTATTTATCAAGCTGAATATGATATTTATCACTGCGGCTGAGAGTGCGCCTTCCGCGACCGCACGATGTGTCTATCTGAACTTCGGCCTTTTTATCCCCCGGCATAGCTATAATAACGGCTAAAGTTGAGCGACGAATATCCATATCAGTAATATCCAATTCTATGGTCTTGTTAAAGGTTTCTTTGCTTTGATTTTTGATATTCCGGCTTGCCCAGGCCAGGCCGCTTGCTACAAGGTTCCGCTCAATAACCTCAAGATAAGCGATATCGGATTGGAAGAGTATAGTGTTCGCCATACCGGTTAAAACGAACATCTCAGCTCCGACTACCGCTATCACCGTTATTACAAGTACCAATACAAAACCATTTTGTCGCAGGTTTTTCATCATTTACTTCACAGCCTCCGGTAAAGCACCCACAAAATACAGATAAGAATTCGCCATCTTCTTTTGCCGGTGTCCCCGAACCTCATACTCTATGTGGGTTCTAATCTCCACAGCATAAGCTTTGTCGTCTTTTCCGGCGAGCCGGCATTCTACTCTGGCGTGAGGCACCGACCAAACTTTCGTATCTTCACCGGCGTCTTCCCGGGCGTCCGTTAACCTGCGTCTGAGCACCTCGCCGTTTTTCAACTGATAGCAAATCATAGCATCCGGCAATTCAATTAAAAACAGGTCATCGTCCGTAGTGTACCCTGCAGAAGACTGCGGCAATGCTTTTGCCCTGTCAATATCCTTACGCATTTGGCCAAGCACACTGAGCAGACTCGTGTTCTCCTGTACAACGCGGTAGGACTTCGGAATATCGGTAATAATTGTGGCGAACAACCCGGCCAAGGCGACCGAAACGGCTGCAAAAACAACCATTACTGTCAACAACTCTATCAATGAAAAGGCCTTACGCATCTCTATTGCTCCTGCCCTAAAATATATCTGGACAACTGAACCTTCACTTGCTTGCGAAAACTCTTACCGCTTGCCGTCACTTTTACCAATTTCATCCCCTCCCATTGACCAACTCCTTCGGACTGTTGGATTGAAACGCTCACTTTAGGCCAAAGCCGTTTAAGAGCTTCGTCACGGATTGGCCCGCCCGTTATCGCAATGCTGTCAAGCTCCGCCTGTGCTGCCGCTGTGCAGTGCTGCCTCAGGAGCTGGTAATGATTGAACTTTGCAAATCCGTGCAGCGACAATGCCAGACCAGTTAGAAGAATTCCCAAAACAGCCAATCCAACAACCAAGTCAGTAAATAAGAAACCGCCGTATTTTTTGTTTTTACCAGACACGGCTTTGCCCTTTTTATTTTTTACACTTATTTTCTTACAGTATTACGGCGTTACAAGATTCGCCAAATGATTAATAATCGTGACCATAGGGGAGAATACGGCGTACACTATGAAGCCTACCATTGCTCCCATAATAAGCGTTACACAAGGCCACATTATGAACCTGGCAAGATTGACGCGGTAATTATAGTTTGAACGATAGAACGACTCGAGTGTCTCA
>JAUVYZ010000209.1 GCA_030602845.1 Phycisphaerae bacterium
TAGCTTTAGCTAGAACAGCTTTAGCTGTCTCAACTAACGTCTCCGGATCATTCTTCAGTTGTACAAGATTCAGTTCCGCACGAGAGGCTCCAAAACACCGCACCAACCTGGGAACCTGATCGTCCGTTATGCCCCAAACCCGATCGTAAACCAATGCTGCCGTCTTTTCTTTCGCCGCAATCGCGACACTTTGCCCCTTTGAAGGCAACAAAACTTCTTCCGACATTCTTGGTATTCTTTCTGCCATTTGTCTCTGCTAAAAATTCTATCAATGTACACACCACCAAAAACCCACAATTCCCGCCAAACGATTTAGTGCACAAGAGCATAAGTCATAAGAGCATAAGTCATAAGAGCATAAGGCGCATTTAGTTTTCTTCGATGAAGCATTGATCTGACAGGTGCTATTATCATTAAGGGTACAAAGTAACAGAAAAGAAGGGAAAAGTCAAAGGGAAAAAAGGGAAAAAAGAATATCGAATATCGAATCTGAATGTCCAATGTCGAAGTGCAGATGCGCGTTAGAATAGGCAGGATTTTTGCCGTTTTTTCGCGGTTGCGTTTCGTTTTCGCTAATGTGTCTATAATAGCTTGTTTTTCCAGCTCAATATCACGTGCGGTTTATGCAGGAGTTTTTCTTAAGATTGCCTGCAATTTTTACAGGAGGTCTTTGGATAACTTTTTCACCCGATATAGCCAATAGTTGAACTTGGTGGTATAATTTATACATTCTCAGGCAGCGATAGTAGAAAATGGTATTTGTCAATATTTGAAGGGAACATTTATGAAGACAAGAATTTTCGAGCGGTCATCGCATAACCCTATCATTTCACCTTTAGATTTACCTTTTCCGGCGGCGGCTGTACTAAATCCCGGTGCTTCCGAACAGGGAGATGAGGTTGTGCTACTACTGCGCGTTGAGGACCATGCCGGGCACTCGAATATCTATGTTGCACGCAGCAGAAACGGGGTAACAGATTGGAGATTTGAGTCAGAGCCGATACTTCGCTACGGTGAGCAAGACCGGCGGTACGAACAGTGGGGCTGTGAAGACCCACGCATCACGTATTTAGCAGCGGAGAAACGCTGGTATATTACCTACACTGCCTACTCGCCCAACGGAGCCGCTGTGGCATTGGCGTATACCGAAGATTTTGTCCGTGCTGAACGAGTCGGGCTGCTGTTTTCTCCAAACAACAAAGACGCTGTGCTGTTCCCGCAAAAATTTGATGACCGATGGGCGGTACTCCACCGTCCAGATGCCGGCGGTATGGAGCACATCTGGTCGGCTTATTCTCCCGATTTGGTGCATTGGGGTGAACCACACTGTGTGCTGCCTGAGCTTGGTGGCGCTGCATGGGATGGTGCCAAAGTAGGTGCAGGGCCACCTCCAATTCTCACGGAACACGGCTGGCTTCTGATATACCACGGTGTTAAGGCTTATGGTGGTCAACTTGTTTATCGAGCCGGTGTGGCTCTGTTGGAGAAAGACAGGCCTCACAAAGTTGTTGCCCGCTCGCGAAACTGGATATTTCAAGCCGAGGCACCATACGAACTGTCTGGTTTGACGCCGAACGTTGTGTTTCCAACCGGCCTTTTAGTCCGAGGAAGTGAGTTGTGGATGTACTATGGAGCTGCCGATACGCACACGTGCCTGGCAATAGCCAAACTCGATGAAATTATGGCAATTCTTACAACTTAAAGCATTATTAATACGATGGCCTCACTCATTACAGCCATGCGTTCTATAGGAAGACAAACTCAGGTGGGCGGTTTGACCGGCCTTGATTGCGGCGTCGAGACGAGCATCGAGAATCGAGTTACGCTTTTATCGAGAGGAATAAATCAATAAAAGGATAATCAAAATGGACACCGCCGCCACGGTACTTAGAATCAATACGGCAACCCGGTAGCGGCTAATGGTCTCTTCCCTGTAAACTTGTTCTTCGTCTTCGATTGCCTCTCCGTTTTCCAGCTGTCCGAGGATGGAAACGTCAAATCTCTTGTGGGCCCGCAACGGCGGCCGGCCATTGCGAACAGCGTCCAAATCCGTCAGCAGCTCCTCAACATTGCTGTATCGGTCGTCTTTGCGCTTGGCCATCATAACTTCGATGACTTCAGATATCCCCGCCGAGAGCGAAGTGTTTATATGGTCAGGCGGAATGAGCTGCTCCCTGAGGTGCTTTCTCATAACATCGGCAGGGTCTTCGGCCATAAACGGCACCCGGCCGGTCACCATGTGATAGAACGTTCCGCCGAGGCCGTAGATGTCGGCCCTGCCGTCGATGTCGATTTGTCCCCGGATTTGTTCAGGCGCAATATAGTACGGCGTTCCGTAAGCCTTGCCCGCCTCGGTCTGTGCCGCCTTGATATCTGCTGTCGCACGTGCCAGCCCCATATCCGCGAGTTTGACTACGCCGACAGTGTTTATCATTATGTTCTTGGGCTTGACGTCGCGGTGAATGAGGCCGCAGGAATGAGCGTGAAGAAGTGCACGAGCGAGCTGAATGATTATGTCCAGCGCCTTGTCTTCGGCAAAGACCTTGCCCGCCGATAAATCATCGAACAAAGTCTTGCCCTCGACATACTCCATTACGAAATAGTGGTACCCCCCTGCCTCGCCGACGTCAAAGGCCTGGACGATATTGCTGTGATTGAGCTTAGCGGCGGCCTGGCCCTCTTTGTAAAAGCGTTCCACGTATTCGCGATTTTCGCTGAAGCGCTTCGGCAAAACCTTTATGGCGACTATCCGGTTCAGACTCAACTGTCTGGCCTTATACACGATTGCCATTGCACCGGCGCCGATTTTTCCGAGTATTTTATAGCCCGGAATCTGGTGGGCAACGGCCTTGCTTTCCTTTATGCTTGTCTTTAACCTTTCTGCCTGGGTCGAGGTGATATAGCCCAGGTCAACCAGCAGGTCCTTAAGTATTACAGGATTAATCTTACGACGGGATTGAAGCTCCTCAAGCGAGCGACGCAGCTCCGCATTCGTGCAGAGCCCCTGCTCCAGGGCCATTCTGCCGAATATCGTGTCGTAACTTGTTTCGTTTGCCATCAATCCTCTCAGCGAAGCCAATCCCCCCGCTTCTGTTACCAGACGCATTAACAAACTTTGCCGAACTAATTATCGGCCTATCGAAAACCGTTGTCAAATAAAATTTGCCGTTTCTGCTACAAAGATATTACTGCTCTATGTAAAATCGACCTTTGCGGCTTCCGGGTTTAGCTGCTTTTCTACACTTCCGCTCCATTGCAAACCAACTTACTTTTAGGGTTGACCTGGGCGTGCGCTGCCGCTAAACTGATTTTTCTTCAAAAATTGGTATGATATACTGAGGTAATAGGTGGCGTACAATTGCGTTGTTTTGATTAAACAAGTTCCTGATACCAAACGGATTACAGGGCAGGCGATGAACGATGACGGTACGGTCAACCGTGCCGCGTTGCCTGCGATTTTCAATCCGGAAGACCTTAACGCGCTCGAATTAGCGCTGCAGATTAAGGACAAATTCGGCGGTTCGATAACAGTTATCACGATGGGCCCGCCGGCGGCAAGTGCGATTCTTCGCGACTCGCTTTTCCGCGGGGCTGATGATGCGGTCCTGATAACAGACGTGCGATGTGCAGCAAGTGACACGTTAGCGACCAGTTACATACTAAGGTGCGCCGTCAATAAGGTTGATTACGACATCGTTCTTTGCGGCAGGCAGGCAATCGACGGCGATACCGCCCAGGTCGGGCCACAACTGGCAGAAAAATTGGGCATTCCGCAGATTACTTACGTTGAAGAGCTTACAGAGCTTAACGGCAGAACTATAACGGCCCGTCGGAATATCGGGGCCGGCTGGCAGCAGGTTAAGACCGCCCTGCCGGCACTCTTAACTGTTACCAGTGATGCAAATGAGCCGAGGGTCGCAGCCGCTAAAAAGATGATGAAATATAAAAATGCGCACAGCCCGATTGAGATTGAACAAAAAATCAAAGCTGAAAATTCGAATGCCGATGAGGCAGACATCAAAACGCTTGTTGCTCATAAATGCAGCGAATATAAACAGGCGGGTTTATTGATTAAACAATGGGATTTGGACTTTGTCGGCGCTGATTTGAGCTGGTGCGGCCGAGGCGGCTCGCCAACCAAAGTACACCGCATTCAAAGCGTTGTCCTCGCTGCCAAAGAAAGCAAGGATGTTGAGCCAAATGAGAAGGGAATCTCAGATATGATACACGAGTTGATTGAAGATAAGACAATAAGCTGAGGGTAAATCCGAAATTCGAAATACGAAACCATGAAAAGCACGAAGCACGAAACAATATCAAAATTCGAGTGTCCA
>JAUVYZ010000013.1 GCA_030602845.1 Phycisphaerae bacterium
TGGACAATCCCCAGCCGCCAAAGAGACAGTTGATTTCCACGGCAGAATGGTCTCCTGAGTCGAACACGAGTTCGACCCGCGTCCAGTCTTTTGTCCCGGTGATTGCGGGCGTCTGTAAGGGCTGAATGTTGTGCAGATTTAACAAGGCCCCCTTCCCGGAGCCGGCAGCCAGATTTTCCGTTTTAATCCAGCCGGATAACCTGTATTGTGAGCGCGGCTTGACGGCCACCGAGGTCAGCCACCCGATATCGGCCCCGCTTTCTGACGACAGCATAACGGCCCGTTTGCCTGTTCGCCCCGCCCCTCCGAGAGGCGGGGTTCGGCCGCCCTCAACATACTTGAATTCGCCTTTTCCGCGGTACGTTTGCGTTTTCCATCCCACAGGCTTATTATTAACTCCTTTTTCAAATGAAGGATTGCGTATCGCTCCCGGCGGCGTTACGGGCTGTGCCGCCGACTCATCGCGCGCCAGCCAGACCGTCATCTCGCCGGTGCCGCGGTGCGCCCAGGCATAATAAGGAATCGCCACAAAATCCTGCTGTTTCTTCGATACGGATTTCTCGTCCTTGCCATAACTCAACGCGACGGCTTTGGCGCGAATCACCGTTACGCCGTTGAGCATATCCTTGCGGTATTCAGCCGTCAGTCTCGTGTTATCCGCCACGACAACGTTAAGAACGTGGCCGTTGTTGTCCGGCCATTCAGCACAGTACACGATTGGGCCTCGCTCAAGCGCTACCTTGCCTGCGTTTTCCGTAACCTTCTCGTGAGACAGCACTCGCCGCACCGGCATCGGCAGATTTAGCTCGATGACATCGCCTTTCCTCCACCTGCGTCGGATGCGAGCGAAGCCCTTCTCCATGTCCAGAGCAAGCCCTTTGCCGTTGACCTTGAGCGTTACCTTCTCATCGCTGGGGTTCACCCCGCCCTTCTGCGAAAGGCTGGGGTTCATATAACGATACAGGTCGCTGGGCACGGGCTGGTTCCTCGCCCAGCCGGGAATGCGAACACAAATCGTAAATTCCGCTCCGGCAAAGACATCGCTGCCGGACTTTGGTTCAACCGTCATCTTCACCTGCCCGTCCCACGGGTACCGCGTCTGCTGCTTTATCCGCACGGTGTTGTTTTTCATCCTGACCGTGGCGGAGCCGCTGACGAACAGGTTGACGTACAGCTTGTCACCCGCTTGTGCATATGCGTATCGTGGCACCGAGGCCATAAAACGGGTTACGTTCCCCGGACAGCAGGCACAAGGAAACCACGGACTGCGCTTGTGCTGGCCGCGCGACTCAAGCGGGTTGGGATAGAAGAAGCTGTCGCCTTTCAGGGACACGCCCGAAATCAAAGCGTTATAGAGCGTCCGCTCCAATACGTCGATGTACTTCGCATCGGCGCCGAACAGGAACATCCGGTGGTTCCACATTACGTTGCCGATGGCGGCGCAGGTCTCACAGTAGGCACTGGCGTTTGGCAGCTCGTAATTATTGCCGAAGGCTTCACCCGAACCACGGGCTCCGATGCCGCCGGTCAGATACAGTTTTTTTGCGACGACGTTGTTCCATATCCGGTCAACTGCTTCGACGTAACTGTGGTCGCCGGTCAGTGCCGCGACATCCGCCATTCCGCAATACATATAAGAGGCCCGCACCGCGTGACCCACCGCTTCGCTTTGCTCAACCACCCTCCGATGCGCCTGACGGTATGCGTTGCCGTCGGGCCCGCGAGTATCAAGATAGAACTTCGCCAGCTTCAAATACTTCTCGTTCCCCGTGCTCCGGTACAGCCCCGCCAGCCCCATCTCGATTATCTGGTGGCCTGGTGCAGTCTCATTCTTGCCCGGGCCGAACACTTTATCTAAAAAGTCGGCATTTTTAGTCGCAACATCCAGCAGGGTGCGCTTGCCGGTCGCCTGGTAATGTGCGACCGCCGCCTCATAAAGATGGCCCATATTGTACAATTCGTGACTGCCTCCCAGTTTTGACCAGCGTTCTTCGCCGAACCAGTTAATCAGTTTCTTCGCATTATTCGTCCGGCAGGTAAACAGGTAGCCGTCATCCTCCTGCGCGGCAGCGATTTTGACAATCAGCTCATCCAGATATTTCTCAAGCTTCGGGTCGGGATGGACGCTCAACGAGTATGCAGCACCTTCAAGAATCTTGTACGGGTCCGTATCGTCGAACGGATAGTTGGCTCGATGCTCGCCCTTCACAAGGCCGCCGGCTATGGCGAAATTGTCAATCCGCCCGGTTTCTTCGCACTTTCCGAAAGCGTAGGGAATCGACACTTTTCGGTTGGTTTCAATTCGGGGCGCCCAGAAAACATCGGCAACCTTAACATCGGTGAACGATACCGGTTCAATAGGATAATCCTTCTTCATCTTTCGGCCCGAGACGTTACTGCTCGTCTGGCCCTCGCATCCTTGAATGAACAGTCCAAGACAAATCCCGAGCATTACTACCAGTTTGGTTATGCTTTTTGCGTTCATAATAATCCCTTTCCAATTTCGGTTGACCGTGTGTTGAAGCAATGATTGTAAGGAAAATCACCCGAAATGCAACTCAATAAAGTCTTTGTCGTTGAGGACGTGATTGCGCTGGGCATTTTGCCCGTCATAAACACCCGTGCCCCATATCCGTGCGAACTTGAGTTTGCCTGCCAATTCGCGGTGGACATCGCCTGGAAAAACGGTAAGCTTACAAACGCAGTTATACGCTCGAAATTGGGCCGTAAGTACCGGGCAAACGAGAAAAGATAGAAGGATTTATATCTGAATGTATTCGAATGACAGTGTAATCGGGACCCCATTTTGCAATAAGTCGCAAAATGGGAACGGGACCCCAAACGCTTTCTTCGCGTTTGGGAACCCGAATCCAGTCCTGCAAATGCAGGGGATTGTGAAGGAGTTTGCCGGTACACGGGCGCTCGATGAAGTTGATTTCGATGTCCGCCCCGGTGAGGTCCATGCGCTAATCGGCGAGAACGGCGCGGGCAAGTCAACGCTGATGAACGTCCTGGCCGGCCGGTTCGACGACTACACAGGCCTTATCACCTTTGACGGCCGCCAGGTGAGAATAACCAGTCCCCGTCAGGCCCGCAATATGGGCATCGCCGTAATCTACCAGGAGTTGAGCGTACTGCCCAATTTTACCGTGGCCGAGAACATCATGCTCGGCGACGAGAAGGCGCAGCGCTGGACGCGCAAACTGGACCGCGCATCAATCAACGCCGGGGCACGCAAAATCATTGAGTACCTGCGTTTCGACCTGGACCCTGATGAGCCGGTCGGCCAACTCAGCAAGGCCCGGCAGTGCCTCGTCGAGATTGCCGGCGCACTGCGCCGCAACATCAGGTTACTCGTGTTCGACGAACCCACTGCCTCATTAGGCAGTGAAGATATCGACAAGCTCTTCGGCGTAATCAAGGACCTAAGGGACAGGGGTCTGGCAATGGTGTATATCTCACACCGCCTGGCGGAACTGCCCATAATCGCCGACCGTGTTACCGTGCTGCGCGACGGCAGGATGGTGGGCACCAAAGCCATCACCGACTGTCGGATATCGGAGCTGACTCGCATGATGCTCGGGCACGACCTGGCCGAGGCCTTTCCACAAAAGACGAACCGGCCGGGCAAAGTCATCCTCAAGGCCGAAGGCCTGACCCGTCCGGGCGTGTTTGAAAACATCTCCT
Organism: Phycisphaerae bacterium; assembly: GCA_030602845.1. Taxonomy (GTDB): domain Bacteria; phylum Planctomycetota; class Phycisphaerae; order Sedimentisphaerales; family Anaerobacaceae; genus JAUVYQ01. The sequence goes on from JAUVYZ010000013.1 coordinate 3,688, forward strand.
TCGAGCTGCGCGAGGGCGAGATTCTGGGCATCGCCGGCCTGGTCGGGTCCGGACGAAGCGAAATTGTCCGCGCCATCTTTGGGGCCGATGATGCCCGCGGGACAGTGGAATTCCGAGGCAGACCCATCGTGGGCCGCTCTCCCTCTCTGTGCCGTGCCCTGGGTATCGGCATGGTCCCGGAGAACCGCAAGCGCGAGGGTAACATCACCGGCAGGACTATGGCCGAGAATCTCAATATCAGCATCCTTGACCGGCTTGCCGGCAGGCTGGGATTTCAATCGCCGCGAAACCTCGCCGCCCACGCCACGCGTATGATTAAACAGATGAAGATTGACCCGCCCAGGCCTCAAATGGACATCCAGGACCTCAGCGGCGGCAACCAGCAAAAGGTAATTGTCGGACGCTGGCTGGCAGCCGAATCGAAGGTGATTATCTTCGACGAGCCAACCCAGGGCATTGACGTCGGCACCAAGTCGCAGATGTACAGACTGATTATCGACCTGGCCCGCCGGGGCCGGGCGATAATCTTAATCTCCTCCGAGCTAATCGAGATTGCAAAGCTCGCCGACCGCATCCTCGTCATTCGAGACGGTCGGCTCGTGCGGGAAATGCAGGGACGCCAAACCGACGAGGATGCACTTTTCGCCGAATGCGGCCGAAAGGATAAATCTGAATGAGTAATGACACCAAAAAACCCTATGCCCAAAGGATTCGGGGCGCTCTTTCTTTCCGGAAGCTGCAACAGGCCTCCATCCTGCTCCTCCTGGTGGGTCTGTGTGCTTTTGCCTCTTACAGAAGTCCTACGTTCTTCACCTGGACCAATCTCGTGGACAATCTCCTCACCAACGCCGCAGCGCTGGGGGTTATCGCCATCGGCATGACCTTCGTGATGATTGCCGGCGGATTTGACCTGTCCGTGGCCTCCACCACCGTTGTCTGCAGCGTCGTTCTGGTATTGACAATGGATGTCCTTTCGCCCTATGGTGCAGCGGTGGCAATCCCGGCTGCGCTGCTGCTGACAGCCCTGGTCGGCATCGTACTCGGTGCGGCCAACGGTGTCCTTATCGCTTATGTGGGGGTGAACCCTTTCGTGGTGACCCTCAGCACTATGCTGGTCTTCCGCGGACTCGCTCTCATCCTGACCGGCGGAGGCCAGGCCAAACAGGTCGCCGATATTCCCCTCCGCAATCAATTTAACTGGGTTTACGACGCACAGCTCCCGCTTTTCGGGCAAAGCTGTCAGGTTTCCATGCCCATCGTGATATTTCTGGTAACCTTCTGTCTCGGCATCTACCTGCTGCGGTTCACACGTTTCGGGCACTACCTCTATGCCATCGGCGGCAACGAGGAGGCCGCCTGGCTGGCAGGTGTAAACACGCACCGAATAAAGGCGGCCACCTATGTCCTGTGCGGTTTCACCTGTGCCGTTGCAGCAGCCATTTTCGTGGCTATGACCGCAACCGCACAGGCCGAGAGCCACGTGGGCAAGGAGCTGGTCGTCATTGCCAGCGTCATCGTCGGCGGCACGCCTCTGGGAGGCGGCAGCGGCGGATTGACCTCGACGCTAATCGGGTTGCTTTTGCTGCGGGTAATTGATAACCTATTGACGCAGTTCAGCATCGGAGCTGAATACCGAAAGGTTGTTACCGGTATGATCATCATTATCGTGGTAACGGTTGACGTACTGGCCAAGAAACGCAGCCGAAAATAATATTTGTCAAGAACGTGAACTCGTCTCGGCGAAGGCCGAGGCCGTAGCAGGACAGGAAAGGAGTGTGAAGAATGAAAAAATTTTGGATGACTGTAATTGGGCTTGTGGTTTGGAGTCTTTATGGATGCGGCTCGCTGATTCCAGCGCAATTTACACAGCCGGCACAAGCCAGCACCGCGGAGAGGTTGACATATATCGACCTTATTGACCGCCTCACTGATTTAGAGCAGCTGGCGACGCTCCCGGCCCCGGGTGAAAAATGCCAGCAATGGTCGAGCTACGACAGGCGGAGTAAATACGACCAGGCCTCCGGCAAATATGTCGGCTGGTTCGCCAACGGCGACGGCAATGGCATCATCCGCAAAGAGGGTGACACCCAGGTCTTCGCCGAGATGCAGGGCCCCGGTGTTATCTGGCGCATCTGGTCGGCAATGGCCAATAAAGGGCACGTAAAGATTTATCTCGACGGCGCCGCCGAACCTGCCGTCGACCTTCCCTTTATAGGTTACTTCAACCGCGAGAATGAGCCCTTTACCCACCCGGCCCTTGTCCACATGACCGCACGCGGACAGAATTGCTATGTCCCCATCCCATACCAGAAATCGTGCAAAATCGTGGGTGAAGGCGATTGGGGAAGATATTTCCATTTCACATACACGACTTACCCTAAGGGTACCATTCTGCCCACGTTCAAACGCGACCTTTCTCCTGCCGAATCAAAGGCCCTCGATAAGGCCGCCAAGGTTCTTGCCGAACGCGGATTCGACCCGGCCGGCAAACGTCCCGTCGAAGTCACTCAAATAAGCAACGTGCCGATTGCTCCCGGTGAGACGGCAATTATTGCTAAATTGAGGGGCACAGCCGCCATCATTGCCATAAAAGTCGATATGGATTTGCCTGAATCTCCTGATGACCGTAATGTGCTACGTGAGCTTGTTTTGCGCATCTACTGGGACGGCGAATCCCAACCAAGCGTCTGGGTGCCGTTAGGTGACTTCTTCGGTACTGCTCCCGGCGTGAACAAGTATAAGTCTCTGCCCTTGGGGATGACGGACGAGGGCTTTTATTCGTACTGGTATATGCCGTTCAAGAGAGGTGCTTTAGTGAAATTAACCAATGACGGGGATAAAACACGCACCGTTCAATTTACAATTACCCACGCCCCACTTACAAAGCCGATTGAAAAGCTTGGAAGGTTCCACGCAAAATGGCACCGCGACGCCTTCCTGCCCGAAGAGCCCGAACGCATGGCCCCGGAGTGCATCGATTGGACAATGCTAAAGACCGAAGGACGAGGCCGGTTCTGCGGCGTGATGCTCCACGTATGGAATCCCAGAGGCGGATGGTGGGGCGAAGGAGATGAAAAATTTTTCGTCGATGGCGAAAAATTTCCCTCCACTATCGGTACCGGCTCCGAAGACTACTTCGGCTACGCCTGGTGCAACCCAACGCTCTTCCAAAACTGCTACCACAATCAGACAATCAGTATGAACAATCGCGGACACATCTCCGTGAACCGCTGGCACATCACAGATAATGTCCCCTTCCAGAAATCTTTCGAAGCTGCGATTGAGAAATACTACCCCAACAGCAAGCCCACACTTTACGCCGCTACTGCATACTGGTATCAGGCAGCCGGCCAGACCGACCCTTATCAACCTGTGCCGGTTGAGCAGCGCAAAGGATATTTGGGCCGGATTAAAATCTTCAAGGTTAAGGACGCTTTGGAAGGAGAAAAGCTCAAGATTCTCTCAAAGACAGGAGGGACCGCAAACCAGCAAGACTTAAGTATATTCGGTGTAAACTGGAGTGGCGAGGCGCACCTCTGGTGGATTGAAGGCAAACCGGGCGATACGCTCGATTTAGCGGTGCCAGTGAAGAAAACCGCGGTGTATAGATTGAAAATGCAGCTTACAAAAGCTATTGACTATGGCATTGTTCAGCTATATCTGGATGGTAAAAAGCTCGGCGGCCCCATCGACCTTTACAACAACGGCGTAGTGCCCACCGGCGTTCTGGATATGGGCATTCACGAGCTCGACAAGGGTGAGCATAAATTGAGAGTTGAGATTATTGGTGCAAATAAGAAAGCCGTAAAGAAATATATGTTTGGCATTGATTATTTGCTCCTGGAAGAAGTTAAATCAGGTTTCTATCTGCCGGAGAATCCCTCCTACACAATCCTCGATTCGGTGCGCGATTCGGTGCGCTTTGCGGAGGGCACCCTCGTCCCTTTTGACGGCAGGCTGGCCTGCAAGTCCAGCTTCGTGGACCAGGCTGGCAACGTAATGGGCTGGCACGATTTCGGAAACCTCGAAGGCCCGGGCTGGGCCGCAAACGCCGTCGGTGGAGCATACGAACTATACTCCTTCGCTAAGTTTACGAAAAACAAACGCCTCGCCGAAAAGGCGCTTCTGCTGCTCGACCATGTTCTTGAGGACGGCTTCATCAACTACGAGACAGGCTTCATCACCGGCTACCGGCTCACCACCACCAACAAGTTCTGCCTCAATTACCAGCACAAAAGCAACTGGTTCTGCCCCGGCTCGATGGCCAAAATCGCATATCAGCTGCTCATCTTCAGCGACCTTCTGGACAACCCCAGAAAGCAAAAGATGCGCCAAATCGCTCGCAAAACCGCAGCCTGGATTGACAAAAACGTAAAATCCACCCCTAACGGCTGGTACCCGCGACGCTGCAAACCATCGGGCGAACACTACCCCAACAACGCTTACGGCCACTCGGACATCCTCTTCGAAAAAAGCGCCGACGGACTCTTCATTATCCAGCTTATGACTGAGCTTACCAAACGAGGCCTGGCCGATTACACGAGTAGAATCAACGAAAAGGTAAAGTTATTCATAAAGTTGGGCGGAATCTTCGGCAGTATTAATCACGACACTTATGATGAACACGAAAACGTTGCCTATTCGGTGGCGTTTCGTGTCCTGCGAGAGGTGGCTAAGTTACTCGGTGACGAAACAATTCGTTCTTTCGCTTACGATAAATGTCTTGCCGGCCTCGACCAGTTCAAAATGACGGAGGATAGAAACGGCGTGCAGACCAAGGGGCTGCTTTTTATGGAAAAGAGCTGGGACACGGCTTATCTCTGGGAAAACGCCGAAGCGGCCTTGGCCTATATTGAAGCTTATCTTGATACCAACAACAAATTATATCTTCTCGATGCGCTCACCATCTTGCGGGCCATCGCAAAACATCATCACGGAGAATACGGCTTCCTCACTGAAGGAGTGGACTGGAATAATCACGTAGGCGCAAAGCATCATTTCAATGGTGCAGAGTTCGGAGACATCAAGTACACCGAGCCACTTCTGAACAACTTACATATTGTAGAGCCCACTCTGCTGTTCACATTAGAAGTGAGGTGATAAGTGGAACCGGCACAGCTTCGGTGCCGCCTTCTAACACGGTGAGTTGGCGGGTGGCACCGCCGCCGCGACGCAACGCGAATATGTCATTCCAAGCTGTTTTCCTCATTGTCATTGCGAGCGCAGCGAAGCAATCTCGTTTCGAATTTCGTATTTCCGTCATTCGAATTTGTTTCGAATTTCGTGCTTCGTATTTCGAATTTAGCCATGTAGGGTGTGCAAAATTTATTTTGCACACGCGGGAACTTGCCGTTATGTTTGCCCATGTAGATTGCGATGTTTCGCACCACTGAATATTGCGTTGCCCTTCAGTCGGAGCAAAACAAAGATCCCGCACCAATTGAGCGTAAGCTCACTATTTTTTTTGCCTTAAAAATATGCCAGAATACCCCTTGGCTGGTGTACCAAGAGTCATCTCAAAGATTAACTGGCAGATTGGCATACCGGGAGTCAAACGGATACTGAACAGCCCATGATTACATAACTCCAACTGGAGATGTCCCTCAAATCCAGCGTGTATCGTTGGTGCAGTAACATGCACCGCTAAACCGAGTCTAGATAATGAACTTTTTCCCTCAACTCTTGCAGCGATTCTTGAATGATTTGGAAGGTCAATCGTTTCGTGTGTCCACGCCAGAACAAAATCGTTAGGCGCTAATACATAACCTTTATTAGTTAGAATTTTCTTCTTGGTATATTTGTCCCGAAACTCAGCATACTTAAACTTTGGTCCTGGCTCAATGACTTCCCCCTTGGTTTTATCAATTTGATTGAAATCCCACACCCGAAACTGTTTCGCTAAAGTTAGATCAACAGAAGTGGAGCTATACCGGACCGCGTCTGGCGTCGGTTTTATAGTAATCTGCCGGTTAGCTAAAAATACTTGAATTTCGCGGTCCGTTAGTATCATTCTATTCACTGAGTATTTGGTTTTTATTCACCCAAACTCTCCAATCTCCCGAAGATGTTTCTTGAGGCAATTCAATTAAAACATTGTTTTTATCTCTGGCTACCTCAACTGCTAAAACATGATCGGAACCAGTTTGGGTAGTGCTTAAAAGAACTTCAGCGCAAACCCCTCCTGCTGTTGTAATATAAGCAATACGCTCAGACTTGATAGGCCCCCGTACAATCCTTGCTTTTACTCTGTTCATTAAAACTCCTTTTCTTTTATAGCCCTTTATATCTCAAGTCAGTAACAATCCAATTATTTCTTCAATTTCCCAAACTTGATGCATGCGTTGCTTTTTTACCTCTATCTATATAATACCACGACCCTTAATTGCCATCAAAAGCATTTTTTTTTAGCCATGTAGGGTGCGATATTTTGCGCTACTTATACTGATTCTGAAGATACTCATACCTAAAAATAATATCAGAATACCTGCCAAAAATAACATAGAGGCGATACTGCCCACAGTGCGTTCACCTGCTACATCTAATACGATATACCACAGAACTCCAATTAACATAAAAAGGACGCCCAACGCCATACAAATATTACCGACCCACATCAAAATATGTTGCAACCTGCTCATTTTTTTCTTGGCTTCAGCGATCTGCTCTCTCGTTATAACAGAACGCGCGAAAGGAGTATCGGGAGCACCTTTGAATCCACCGACCATCCACCGCCAAATAGGAATCTGTATCCAGCGAACAGAAGCGTAGATTGTCCAGGTACCAACGAAACAAAGAATGCCGCTGAGAACAATAAATTTACCTGACAAAGCAAGCAGTCCCGATGCCTCACCATTATCACCTTGCATCCAAACGTATATTCCAATGCCGGTAAAGCCCACCAAAATAGCAAGAGACAATATTACCGTGACCCACGTGAATAATCTCGAAACCCGCATCATCTTAACCGCCAGTTATACGGGCAAGAATAGAGCCATTCATAAACAAACATTCTCAAGTCAACAAAGCCAACACCGTCCTTCTGGTTCAGATCGGCTCCGTCGCACCAGTCGTTACCTGCGTCACAAGGTGTTTCAAGCCATTGTTCGGCGAATCTTGCAAAGCTGTAAAAATCAACAAAGCATAATGGCCCGCCCGGCCAGAAACCGCCTAAAAGTTCATAGTTACCGCCGGCTGAGTAGGCTGCATCCGGCTGACCAATCGTGCCGGTAAGTGTATATTGCCCGCCGCTGCTCTGCCCGCCGCCGCCGTCAATCGTGGACCAATCCAGCACGTAGGCACTTTCGCCGCTGGCAGCCGATACCGCCGAGGCCAAAACACATATCGCAAATATCACTAACATCATTTTTGCAGTTTTCATTATATTCTTCCTTTTCTAAAATCAGCTATTACTTAGCATAGTTTTTCAAATTAGTTATATTTATCGGAAAGCTTTTCTTCCATGGTATCAAGACGCCGCTTCAACAGTTCATTTTCTGCCATCAACTCTTTGACCGCTTCTATAAGTACCGGCGCCAACTTCGTATAATCAACCGCCTTATAACCCTCTTTGTTCGTTGAAACCAGTTCCGGCAGTACCTTTTCGACATCCTGGGCGATTACGCCTATTTCGCGATTATTCGGAGATTCGCCCTTGTTATTGAAATATATGGCCTTAAGTGAAGAAATCTTTTCGGTAGCATTTTCCAACGGAACTATGTTTTCTTTGAGACGGATATCGGATACATCAGAAAGACTGCCCGTATAAGTGATATTGCCGCCAACGTATACATTTCCGACAAAATAGCCCGCGTAACCACTCCCTGTGCCGTCGTTATAACCATAACCGTAAACGCCATAATTATTGCCCGATGACGAAGTTGTAGCTGAGCCATAGACGCCGAAATTATACGCTGTTGCACTGGTGCTGGAACCTCGCACACCGTAACTACTATAAGGTGAATTACCAGCCGCTACTCCATAGAGACCGTATCGAGCCCCGCTGGTACTGGAGTTTTGTGCGTAGATCGAATAGCTGTCCGAATCGGAATAGACATTCAGTTTTCTTGTGGAATTAACGGAAGTTCCAATAGCAACCTCGGCTCCATCGCCAGCGGCAATTTTCAGATCATAGTTCTGGTTGAGACCACTGGTTACCCGAACACGACCGCTGAAATATCCCGCATAAGCGGAACCAGTTCCGCTGTTGGCACCGCTGCCGTATACGCCGTAATTAGTACCGGTTGAGGCAGTAACAGCGTAACCATAGACACCGGTATTATTGCCTGTTGCGCTGCTGCTTCCGCCACGCACTCCATAACCTGGACCGGTTAAATTGCCACTGGCCGATCCAAAGACGCCGATTCGGCCACTAACGCTGCTGGTTATATTACTGTATATTCCGTAGTAGTCTGTATCGGAATAAACCTTGAGCTTACTATTATAGTCAACGCTGGCTCCAATAGCGACCTCTGCGCCGTCATCGTAAGCGATTCTCAGATCGTTGTCTCGGTTAAGATGACCGGTTACACGAACATCGCCGGAAAAATATCCCGCGAAAGCATCGCCTGTTCCGCTATTGTAAGCATAACCGTAAAGTCCATAATTCGTACCCGTTGAATTAATTGTAGCAGAACCGTACAAGCCGTAATTATTGCCTGATGAACTGGAGCTAAAAGCTCGCACACCATAACTGGAACCGGTTGTGTTGCCGGTGACAAAGCTGTAGAGACCGTAATTGTTACCGGTGGTTGTGGTAGTTTGGGCATATAAAGCGTAGGATTCGGAATTATTGATTATTCCGAGTTTTGCGCTGGAAACACTTGTTGAGCCCAGCGAGATATTTGAGCCGTTATAATACAAACCGCTGGTTGTAAGTTTTGAACCGTTATCATAAGGCAGATAACCCGTACTGATGTCGTTAGCAATATAGGACTCCACCTGGGACTCTGTGAGCATAGCATCGCCGTCGGCGATGTCGGCGGGGATATTGGCCAGATTGTCCCAGTCGCTGGCTGCGGCATAGGTTGCATAGGGCGTTGGCGTAATTCGCTGACGCGGACTAAGCGCCGTATAAGGATCCTCCGACTCGCCCGGCCGAACGCTGATATCAAGCCAGACACCGTCACCGACAAATGCTGAACTCCCAAAATCCAACTCTACAGTAAAATAACCATCGATCACATCGAGTGCATTTACATCAACCGTACTTGCCAGCTGTACACCATCAGATGGCGCGTCATAGATATCGAATACAAAATCATATTCTCCGTCAGCTGCGTTTTCGGCATCGATAAGCCTGCCCTGGTATGTAAATGCCGTACCCATTTCTGCCTCGACAACCGTAATACTAATCGAGTCAATAACCGACGAAAGAGCGGCATCGTAGAGCTTTAGCTCCGTTTGCCCAACCTGGTTCGGCGTATAACTAAAGATAAAATGAACCCCTGCTGTGAGTCCGCTGCCAGCGGCAGTGATGAAATATCCTTCGAAATTATCTTCGCTGCTGCTGTAAGGCGACTCGCTGGAAAGCGTTCCCGCCTCCTTCCGGGTACTGCTATGCAGGAAATTGCCGAGAACATCACCAAAATCAAATCCTACATAAGCATTGTAGGTACTCGCATCGTCAGATGAAACCTCCACGCTGCATAACTGTCCGACTTTCAAAATAATCGCCTCTGTCTGCTCGCCATTGATACTCAATAGCTGCCCGGCGCTTGACATAGAACACAGAGCAAAAACGACAACCGCCACAATTGTTAATGTCTTCATTTCCTTCTCCTTTTCAAAGAGTTTTGTCTTAACAGCGCACCGATAACGCACTTTTTTTCAATTTACTTGAGCTTAAGGTAGTTGATTTGTGGAAATACATTTTCTCACTGCTCCTCATAAAACGATGGTTATCTGCACAATGTACAAAGTCATAGTATTATACTATTCTTTGGCCATAAATACAAGCCCAAATCCATTTCTTGTCAATAGATCAATAAGTCAATAAAGGACCTAATTATAGGACTCAGCAGGCGATTTCAATTACAGATTTTCTGCTATTTTCAATGACCCTGTCCGTTTGCTTGGAAACATCCTGTACATATCTTGTAGCCATTTTTAGATTTGCATGACCAAGCAATCGTTGAACTGCTTGTGCTTCTTCATTGCTATCTCCTGATTCTCTTGTGGTTCCATAAAACTCCGCTGTTAATTGCCGATGTACACAGTGCCCACCGGGGCTGCAAGTGTCATTCTCTTACCGTCAGCACCAATCGTGAATGTATTGCCGGCTGACTTGGTATACGAACCGGCAACAATGCCCACTATCCCGTTATTGAGCACCGCACTGATTGCTTCGGTTACCGTATCGTAGGGCCTGAGCACCGTGCCATTCTCATTCGCGGAGGAAACAGGATGGCCTGCATCGACATAGACCACGTTGGAGCCGAGAAACGTCTGTATCGCGTTCTCCAGGTTATTATGCTCGAACCCGGTTCCGTGGTTGCCGTTATCGGGTGGGTCGCAACCGGCGTTGGTATGGATGCCGAGCGTTGTTGTCGTGCCGTACATGATTACGGGGCTTCCCGAATTGCCGCCCGTTGTGTCAACAATATACTCGATAATCACATCGGAGGCACCCTCGACCGTCTCGCCCAGGTAGGCCCCCCAATGCGTCTGCAGTGTCTGATTATCGGAGTTGCGGCCACCGGTACTGCCGGGCGGCATATCATCGGTGCCACAGCCGGTAACACGAACATTGGTTGGATTGTGGTCACGCGACATACGGTAATAAGCGTTCTGCGCCTGCACCGGAAGCAGGCCCGTGTTGGAATTGGCATTGCAGCCGAAAACCGCCCAGTCATTACCAATGTAACCGGCACCATCATTGTTGAACTCGATACTACTTGCATCAATGGGATATTGGTCTTCCGGGCCCGGATGCTGGATGGTCCCGTTAGCTAACGAATCCGGGATATTGAACTCCAGGGTTTGCATATCTGTGCCGGTTCCATCGGTGCAATGGCCGGCCGTCAGGTGCGTGCCGTTTGAAACAATCCACCCCGTGCAGCCCACCGGTACAATCCGCCCTACCCGCGCGTCAGTAAAGCGGACCCGGTCGTCATCGTCTCCGCATATGCTTTCGATCCCCACATCTCCGCCAGCGGCCCCGACATCTCCGCCATCACCCCATTCACCAACG
>JAUVYZ010000150.1 GCA_030602845.1 Phycisphaerae bacterium
CCATCCCAACGTCAGGGCCAACTTTGGCTTCAATGCCAAGTACAAGCAAGATTCGCCAACCGGGCATATCGAGTTCCGTTATTCGGACGGCCATATTGACCTGAAGAGCTCTTCGATAGAACAACTGGTAATCACCGGCGGCAAAATCGTCCAGTTCAAAGGTTGGGCATCTGTCAATAAAGAGCAAGGCCACTGGTTCTTCGTAAAGGCCATCGACAATGGTGAGCCCGGCACTAACGACACCTTCGAGATCAAGGTCTGGGCTCCTGGTGTGAGTGAAGAGGGCAACCCAACCGAGCGAGCTGGTGGAATTCTGCAAGGCGGAAACATCATAGTTCACACTAAATAAATTGCCCCCAGATATTACTCTGGTGAAACTTTGGGGCGGCGTCTTGCAGATGCCGCCCCATTTATTTTTTCTGTTACATTTAGTCTGAGAACACGCAACCTCAGCGAACTCTTTATACAAAGAGGCTGTGAGCACAAGGGTTGCAGCCTTTTTTCGTTTGGGGAATCACAGGGGTTGGCCTACATTTGGGCGGTGCATAACAGCAGGGCGGAGCCATCCCCAAGCTGCGCTTGAGGCTGCCACCCGGATTTTCAACACCCCCAAACAAGCCTTCGACCCATTCGACAAGCTCAGGGCAGGCTAAGCTCAGGGTAAACTCCAGCCAGGGGGGGGAACGGTGGTTTTTGGGCAATCACGGGGGGTTGGCCCTACATTTGGGCGGCATTGTGGGGATGGTCTTTTCAAGTTGACAGGGTTGACGGCCTTTAGTAGAATTTCATTTCTCTCTGCAAGTGGCCCCCATACTTACGTATGGGGCACTCCAGGAAAGGAACAGTGTTTATGCGATTGATTCTGGTTGACAGTCCTGAGGAGGTAAGAGGCAACTTTTACCCGCTGGCGTTAAGCCGTCCGCTGTGGGAACTTCGATGCGGCTTCACTTCGCTGGCAGAAAAGCTCATCGCCAGGGTCGGGGCGAGCGATGTGGCCTATTTCGTGGCTGACTATATGGCGGATGCGTATCGTGCGAAGGCTCGCCGCCCGGTCAACGATTCGTCCGTTCTGGGCGGTGATGACCTGCTTATTGTGGACCCGCGGGTCAAGGCGGACAGCTTTGACGTGGCGGCCAAGGGGCCCAGTGAGGTCGGGGTGGATGAGCAGGGCAGCGTGCTGTATGCCCGTGTGGCCAAAGACGACCTGGCGAAGCTGCACAAGACGCAAGACACAAGACGCAAGACTCAAGACACAGGACGCAAGACGCAAGACTCAAGACTCAAGACTCAAGATTCAAAATCCATTGCCGAGTTCATAGGCGCGGCCAAGGCGAAGCTGCCGAACGTCAGGTCGGCAGTGCCAGCGTGGCGGTATATCTGGGACCTGGTTCTGGCCAATGCCGAGCAGATAACGGCTGACTTTGCAGCGGCGGGGCGAAACGGCATTGAGGGGATGGTGGAACAGCCGACCGCTATTCGTGGCAACAAGAAGGACATCTATATCGCCCCAGGCGTGACGGTGCATCCGATGGTAGTCATCGACGCTGGGGGCGGCCCGGTCTATATCGACGAGGATGCTGAGATTCATCCTTTCAGCCGGGTTGAAGGGCCTTGCTACATTGGTAAAAAATCGGTCCTGCTCGGTGCAAAGTGCCGCAAGGGCAATTCAATCGGGCCGTTCTGCCGGATTGGTGGTGAAGTGGAAGAGTCGATTATGCAGGGATATTCGAATAAGTATCACGGCGGTTTTCTGGGACACGCCTATGTTGGCGAATGGGTCAACCTCGGGGCGCTTACGACCAACAGCGACCTGAAGAACGACTATTCCACCGTCTCGGTAATGTTAGACGGGCGGCGGGCGATTGATACCGGCTCGGCCAAAGTCGGCTCTCTTATTGGAGACCACGCCAAGACATCAATTGGGACGCTCTTTAACACCGGCTCTTATGTCGGAGCGATGGCCCTGATTATGGCCACAGGTAAGCCGCTGCCGAAGTTTATACCGTCGTTTGCGTGGTTCGTTGAGGGTATCGTTACAAAAGGATTTGGGAAAGGGAAGTTGTATGAGACGGCCAAGATGGTGATGAGCCGGCGCAACTGCCAGTGGACTGATGCGGAGCAGAGTATGTGGGACGCCGTCTTTAAGATGACGGCGCCGGAGAGAGACGAGGCCATTAAAAAGGGCCGAAGAGCAATGTTAACTCGATAAAAACAAACAGGAAACGAATCAATGGCGACAATAGAAGAACGTGTTAAAGCGATAACGGCCCGGATTTTGAAACTTGACCCGGACCAGATCAAAGCGGAGCATAATTTCACTGTTGACCTGGGGGCTGAAAGTGTACAATCCATCGAACTGGTAGCTATGTTCGAAGAAGAGTTCGGCATTGAGATGGAGGAAGATGCCGCCCTTTCGGTGGAAAGCGTCGGCAAAGCGGTCGAATTCATTGCGCAGGTCTGCAGGGAACAGGGCGTTGACGTAAATTAAATCCGAGTATCGGATTTTGAATTTAACAGTATAGGTATAACAAATGGACAAAGTAAGAAAACGGCATCCTCTGGTGGATGCAAAGAAACCGAACCTGCTGGAGGATATCTACCCGTACAGTATGCCTCCGCTGATTCGTTTCGAAGGCCCGGTGGTTGAATACATTGACGGCAAGGCGGTGGAGTTTGACTTCAGGGATATTAAGGACAGGAACATTTTGATTACGGACACGACTTTCCGCGACGGCCAGCAGGCCCGTCCACCTTATACTATCGACCAGATGGTCCACATCTATGACCTGATGTCCCGTCTTAGCGGCCCGAACGGTGTGATACGGCAGACCGAGTTTTTCCTTTATACCAAGAACGACCGTGAGACGCTTGACCGATGCCGGGCGCTGGGACATAAATATCCTGAGTGTACGGGCTGGATTCGAGCGGTCAAAGGAGACTTTCGTCTGGTCAAAGAGGCCGGGCTAAAGGAAAGCGGCATACTCACAAGCTGCTCGGACTACCACATATTCCATAAGCTGAAATTCCGCAGCCGTGCCGAATGCATAGATAGGTATTGCGAGATTGTGGAGGCAGCCTTCGAGGCCGGTGTTCGTCCTCGGTGTCACCTCGAAGATTTGACCCGTGCGGACATCGACGGGTTTGTCTTTCCATTTGTTGACCGGCTGATGGAAATGAGCAGTGAGGTGCCGGAAGAGCTCTCCGTCAAGATTCGTCTGTGTGATACTATGGGTTTCGGAATCAGCTATCCCGGTGCTGAACTGCCGCGAAGCATCCCGAAACTTATCTACAAACTGAACCGCGAGTGCGGCGTGCCAAGCAGCCGCCTGGAGTGGCACGGACACAATGACTTCCACAAGGTCCATACTAACGCTGGGACAGCCTGGCTGTACGGCTGCGATGTGGTGAACACCACGCTGTTTGGCTTCGGCGAACGGACAGGAAATCCTCCCCTCGAAGGCGCGATTTTCGAGTACATCGCGCTAAAGGGCGGCCTGTGCGGAATTGACACAATGGTGATTACCGAGCTGGCCGACTATATGCGTTCCATTGGCCTGCCGATTCCTGACAGCTATCCGTTCGCGGGCAAGTCGTTCAATACTACGCGGGCTGGAATCCACGCCGACGGGCTCCGTCGGGACGAGCAGATATATAACATTTTCGACACCGAGAAACTTCTCGGCCGACCGCCTCGCGTCGCTATCACCGACAAAAGCGGCGCCGATGGTGTGGCCCACTGGGTGAACGAGTTTTTCGGCCTCAAGGGCGAAGATAGAATCAATAAGATTAAGATACACAAACTGGCCCGCTGGGTCATCGACCAGTATGATGAGCATGGTCGCCTGACCGCCATCAGTGACCAGGAGCTGGAGGCCAGGGTCAAAGAATTCTGCCCCGACTATTGGGAAAAGTATAAACCCCGTTAGAAAGCCCAGCACTAATTTTTAACAGTGCAAGATATATTTGTATCCACTGTCGATTAGTAAAAATTAGTGCTGGGTCCCCTGGCCGGTAAGGCCAGCCGTATCGTGAATATCTTGGTGTTTTGTACATCAACAATGGTGTAACCACCTAATGCCCTGACGATCCTTTGAACCAAAGCCAAGCCCAAACCACAGTGAACACCTGCGTCCTTGCGGGATGAATCGCCCCGCCAGAAGCAGTCGAATACTTGTGAGGCTTGCTCGCTCGTGAGCGTGCAGCCGGTATTAGCAACAGTGATTTCTATGGAGCCATCAGCTTGTCGGCCGGTTGCCCAGATTTGGCCCCCGTTGTTAGTATATTCGACAGCATTGTCCAGAAGGTTCATGAAGACCATAGAGAGGTGCTCGGGGTCTGAGTCACAAGTCATTTCGACAGGAATGCGATTCTCAAAGATGTTCTCGCGAACAAGTGCTTTGTCGCAGAGGGACCGCCAACAGGAATTCACCATTTCGGCGAGTCGAATCTGCTCGCTGTGAAAGCTGATTTGTTGTGCGTCCAGCCGGGCGAGCATCAGCAGGTTATTCACCATCGTCTGCATGTTTTCAACGATAGCCTGACAATCGCAAAGGACTCTTTTGTATTCGTCCTGGTCACGGGCGCGCGTTAGCGTTACCTCAATCGTGGAACGTATCCCTGCCAGGGGCGTCCGGAGCTCGTGGGCGACATCAGCGGTAAAGCGTCTCTCGCGTTTAAAAGCGTCTTCGAGTCGAGATAACAGGTCATTGAGGCGACTCTTAATTGGGATAATCTCAGCGGGAACAGATGTGGTCTTGATGCGAGCGGCAAGATTATCTTCCTTGATGGCCGCGATTTCGTTTGCAATGGAATTCAAAGGTTCGAGGCCTCGCCGCACCACAATGGCGGCGACAAAGACCGATAGAGCCATTGTCACGCCGGACGTTATCAAGAGAAGCCATTGGAGCAAATGCAATTGGCGGTGTAAATCGCTGGCATCGCGAGCGACCACCAAAGTTAGCGCCTGTTCTTTCGTTAGCTGGGGGTCAGTTACCTGGTCGCTGTCAGAGAGTCTCGGTATGAACTTAAAGCCGACTGTTCGCTGGGGTTGGCCGTTTCCGGCCCGCAGCACTCCAAAGACAGGCGAGTCGAGGGAGCCTTCGAGGTGCAATAGCCCATCTGCTCCCAACAAAGGAGACTTTGCTACGACGTCGCCATCAGGGCGCCAGATTTGATAATACGTCGGGCGCTGTGGGTCATTAAACTCCGGCAACTGCCGGACCTCGAACTCTAACTCTATCTCGCTGCCATCTTGTTCGACCGAAGCTGCTAACATCCGGGCTGTGGATAGCAGTGAAGCATCGAACTGATTAACCAATGCCCGCCGAATCACGACGTAGAGTATCAGACTGAAGACGGTCAGCAATAGTACGATAGTGCCAACTACGCCGATGACTAAGCGAGTTCGGAGCGAACAGGTCATGTCTCAACTCCTAAGAAATAGCCGCGGCCTCGGACTGTATGGATGAGCAGAGGCTTGCCCGCTTGTTCGATCTTCTTTCGCAGGTAGCCGATGTAAACGTCGACTACATTGCTCGATGCAGCAGATTTGAACTCGTACACGTGCTTCCATATATCTGTGCGGGACACCATTTGGCCGGCCCGCATGGCCAAGTATTCCAAAAGAGCATATTCCCGCGGTGTAAGCGCAATCTCTTGTCTGCCGCGCCAAACTCGTTGTGTCGTCAGGTCAATCCGCAAATCCCTGATTTTGATGCGAGGATTCTTCTGCCGGTAACTGCGCCGCAACAATGCCCGCACCCGTGCCAACAGTTCTTTGAATGCGAAGGGC
>JAUVYZ010000216.1 GCA_030602845.1 Phycisphaerae bacterium
AGCGTGGCGGGCGTAGTGGCCGCGAAGGTCACGGGCGTACTGCTTCAGAATCTTTTTGCCGATGCCTTCGTAATCTCCACACCTATATAAAGCCCGCGCCAGAATCAGTTCACGCAGCGAGCGGTTTCGCGTCAGCGTGTCTGTCCTACTGGCCGGCGTCCGAAGCCTCGCATCCTCAATTTCGGTGAAAGCGTGACCCATTATCCCGGGCTTTTTCAAAAGTTCCGCAAGCGGTCTGGCGGCGGCGGCATCGCCCAATGTCTCAAGTGCCATCGCAACCGCCCGGCAATGTGAAAATTCACTCTTGACATCGAGCTGTTCGACCTTTTCAAGAATGGGGCGCAGCCCTCGCTTATCGCCCGTGCGCCCCAAAGCAACTATCAAACTGTCGAGCGGGCTAAGACTCGCTCCGTATTGTCCCATACCCGTGAAATTCCAACCTTTGTCCAGCTCTCTGGATCGCACAGCATTCACCAGGGTGTCGGCACCCGTCGCATCGCCCAGCATACCGAGGATATGGGCATAAGCGAGTTTGGCCTTTTCACTCTCAGCAGTCTTGTGCGCCTTGCGTAGAAGCGGCAGTGCATCCTGCGGCTGGGCGAGCACTGTCTCCAGCTCCTCAAAGTCATTGACAACACGCTCCACGGCCTGTGCAATTTTTTCTCTGGATAACGGAAATGAATCTTTGTCCGTCAGAACCCTTTCTGGCAGATTGCCTTTTTCGATGAGTTGTTTCTGGAGTGCCTTAATATTGATGTCGCGAATATTCTTGCCGGTCTTCGCGGCCGTTGCCGCCGCCACGCCCGCCGCGTAGCCCTGGTTCTGGATGTCGGCTTGCATCCGTATAACCGGCATCGCATCACGGTGGGCACTGACGCCCAGCCCCGTAACTAAAATGCCGTCGAGCCCATTCGGAAGCAGGCAGCGGTAGGGAACGTTAACGATTATATCTTTTCTGCCCGGGGGTTTGAGCAGGAACGCCGGATGTATCGTGAAGCCGTGCGAATCGAAATCGCTTTTGGCGATGACCACAGTATCGGGGTAGGTCCGATCGTTCGAGATATCCATCGGCGACATAACAAAGTCGCCGACGATTCGCCGCCGTTCACGCGTGTCTATCAACTGGCCCAGGTCATAGGCGCCTTTGAACTTTTTCTTGGCAACGACAAACGCACGCCACGTATCGATAATATCCGCATCGTCGATGAATGTCCAATCGGTATTGGTATAGCGGGCCCCAATCTTGCGAGGAGGTAGTCCCGCTCCCTGGACTGCAACGCCCGAGCCGTCGGTGTAGACACATTCGGCTCCTGCTGCTGCGGCGATGTCCGCATTGCCGGTCGAATCAATGACTACCTTCGCAAGTACCACGCCACGCCCCTGTGGCGTTGCGACTGCGATGCCCTTGACGCGCCCGCTTTCCACGAACGCACCACAGCCGAGCGTGCCGAACCATATATCCGCGCCGGCCTTGCGCAGCTCACGCCGATACCACTCCATCTTCAGTTCGACATTCCACGCTTGCCCTTTACCGCTGTCGCCCTCTTCACTACCCCCAAGTTTTGCCAGCCCTTCATCGATTTCTGTGGTGAAGCCCACACGATAGCCGTGATAGTATTTGCTAATCAGGCCGAGCGTACCCACCCCGCCGAGCCCGTGGAGGTACTCGACGACGACAGTCTTCGCACCCTGTCGTGCTGCGGCGATACCGGCAGGCGCCCCGCCTGTGCCGCCGCCGACAATAATGACATCATATTTCCCAAGTACCGGCACAGCCCGCCTGTCGGTAGGAACCGTCACAACCTTAGTTTGCATCCGATGTATCCCGCTCAAATTCTCTCGAACGTCGCCCGACGTGACGGGCGATACCGGTTTACCGCGCAGTTTCACATTGCGCGGCCTTCGTATACGCTTTGCCTCCGAAGCAGCCGCGGCGCCGATGCGACTGCCCACTTTCATCAGTTCCAAAGGCCGAAGCAGCTTCTCTGCAGCATCTCGCGATATATCTGCGCAGCCGCCGAGCACGAATAGACGTTTAGTGCCCATAGCCCGGAACACATCCAGATTGATCTTTTTCGCGCCGGGCCAGGCGCCGGACAGACTTTTCTTGCCCTTCATCGGGTCGGGCGGCACCTGGAAGAGCACCTCTGAAGCGTCCCCTTGTTCCGGGTGCCAGGTTTTATCGCGGGCGATTTGTTCGGCCTCAGCAAAGGACGCGAACGAGCCGTCCTTCATAAAGATATTGAGCGTGTACTCGGTGGCCTCGCGTCTGGGGCCGTCCTTGGTCAGGACTGGCGTGGGCATCTTTCGTGCCCGAATATCTTCGTCGTCCCGGACCTCGCCGCCGACAACGATGCGCTTAAAAGTTTGCAGCCCGGCTGGGTACGGCTGAAAGGCCGCACCTGCCATTCGCGCTACTGCCGCCCGCGGCGTCGCGTCGATGATGACCCTGGCCTTGACCGCCTGCCGCCCGGAACGGTTCGCCATAACGATACCCGCGACGTTGCCGCTCGCCTCGCGAAGAACGTCCGTCGCATAGCAGCCAAACAAAAACTGAACGCCCGCTTCGAGCAGCGCCTCATCTAATGTGCGTTTCACCTGCATTGGTGTTACCGCAGTTGTAGCGCGAGGACTTTCAGCGGACCCGGCCGATGACTGCTCGTCCTCTATTACAATCTCACCTAAAAGAATTCGATTGACGTTTATGCTTTTCTTGACGAGAAGTTTCACGTATCTGGCCTTCTCCGTCACCGGTGCCGAAAGGTCTATCGCCGAATTCTCGAACGAGCCTTGGCCGAGCATTTCGTTCTTGATGACCGCGACCTGCTTCCATTGTTGACTGTCGTTGCTGACAGAAACAGTCACGCTCTCCACCTCGAAGTCGTTGTCTCGCTGGTAGGTTAGCACGTGGACCTTTCCGAGGCGATGTTCTCCAGTTAGGTCAGCGGTAATGGTCACGTCGCCATCGTACTGAACGCTTTGGGAAGGAGCACTGTTCCACTTGCCGTCGGTAAGCACTGACGGCGGTCGGGTGTCTTTATGAACGCCGGCGGAAGGTTTGTCGGCTTCGTATGTGAAGGTGATTCCCTTTCCCACCCGCGGCGCGGCAGGCGACCTGGCAAAAACCTTTTTGGCGAGCGGTGAGGTCGGCTCTTCGCCCGGCTCAAGCCACAGCCGATACGTCCCGCACAGGTCCTCGCCGAGGTATGGCCGTGGCGCTGCGAGAAAGACTTTCGCACCTTTTTGCGCCGCCTCGACAGCCGCAGCCACGCCGCCGGTTGTCCCGCTGACAACCACGACGTCAACATCGTAAGCGATGGGTATATCCCGCGCAGATTCATTGACTGCTCTTTCGTAAGCCGGCGACGCAGAAGGCGTTTCATAACCGCTGTGAACAGCGTTTTCAGTATTGAAAACGCCCCTTTTCGATGATTTCAAACATCCTCCCTGCAAAAAAGGCAAACAAAACAGCGTCGCAACCAGTGTGAGCCGAACGAATTCCTTCATTTTCAGTCCTTCCTAATGGATATCTTAAGTTTCCCCTTTGGCCTTTTTCCTCCTCGATGCTAACATTATGATAGCTATTCACTCATTTGCAATAGGAATCCCTTTAAGTTACCCAAACTGGCCGATTTTATGGCCAAAAAAATTGTCGAAAATTTGCAAAAATTGCTTGCAAGAGCAACGACTTTGGTGGTAAAATTATATTAGATTAAGAGCGAAGGTAGGCTCAAGAAATTATCATAATATTTTTGTTTGTCATCATAATTCGTATCTCTTTCATACCGAACCTGCTTTCCAAACTTGATAGTTATCATTATTAAACTGTGGCACCTATTGCGCCGGCTTAAGAGAAAAAAATGAAATTAACCGAACACAAAGCCGCTTTTGCGCATCTTATTAGCGGAAAGTGAGCCAATCGTGGTGAAAAGGAGTAAATTATGGAAAGGAGCAAAAAATGAAACACGAAATCATACCAATAATGGCAGCGGTATTGTGTGGACTAAGCTTTTTTGCATTGCCGACTCAAGCGCAGTATGGTGGGGGCAGCGGAACGGCGGACGATCCGTATCTGATTTTCGATGCAAACCAGATGAATGAAATTGGCGCCAATCCCGACGACTTGGACAAGAACTTTAAGCTAATGGCCGATATCGACCTGGAGGGCTTCTCAGGAACAGAGTTCAATATCATTGGCAGCTACGGCAATCCTTTTACCGGTGTATTTGACGGCAGCGAC
>JAUVYZ010000105.1 GCA_030602845.1 Phycisphaerae bacterium
GACATCAACATTGCCAAACAGGTTAATATCTTAGTTTCTGATATGGGCTTTCCGCTGAACAAGATAGTAACGTTTCAGGCAACAGGAGCGTTAGGATATGGGATTGAGTATGCCTATTCGATTCAAGAGCGGCAGCGCTTGGCTGCGCTTGGCGGCGATAAAATGATGGCAATGCCTGCCATCTGCGATGTGGGTTATGAATCTTGGCGAGTCAAAGAGGCCAAGCTTGTGGATGCCCCCGGCTGGGGAGATGCCGGCGACCGAGGGCCGATGTGGGAAGCTACTACGGCCATCTGTCTGCTTCAGGCCGGGGTCGATATAATTCGGATGCGGCATCCGCGGGCCGCCGCAACGGTTAAGAATTTCATCGGTCAAATCTGGCAGAAAAATAACTCGTAGGGGCAGGCCCTCGTGCCTGCCCAGGGCAACCACACAGAGTCGCCCCTACAAGCAGAAAGGGATGAATTACCATGATACTAATTGCAGAACGAATTAACGGAATGTTCACAGATGTTAAAAAGGCCATCGCAGAGAAAGATAAGCAGGTCATTGGCGAGCTGGCCAAAAAGCAAACCGAAGCAGGCGCCACATATCTGGATGTGAATGTAGGCACGGCCGCGGCAGACCAGGAAGGAACTATGCAGTGGCTGGTTGAAAGCATCCAGGAAACCTGCACAACGCCCTTATGCCTGGATTCGCAAAAACCCGGCGTTATCGCCGCAGGACTAAAGGTTATCAATGCTGAGAATGGAGTCATCCTGAATTCGACGCCGTTGAATAAGAAAACCGACGAAGAAATATTAGACAAATACATAGAAATGGCAGAGCAGGCAGGACCAAAAGCAAGTATTATCGCCCTTACTATGGACAAAAACGGCGTACCTCAGGATGTTGATACCCGCGTAGCGATAGCCGCAGAGATTGTATCAAAGGCGATAGAAAAAGGATTTGACAGCCGGCGGCTGTTCATTGATACCATTGTTCTGCCGGTCAAAGTGCCAAACGCACAGGTCCAGCCCGTCAATATCCTGGCCGCGATGGACCAGATAAGATATCTTGCAGACCCGGCTCCGCATATGACAGTAGGGCTGTCAAATATTTCTCAAGGAGCAACGGAAAGGAGCCTGATAAATCGCATATTTCTGGCTATGGCTGCTTCGCACGGCTTAGATTCAGCAATTGTCGATGTGCTCGACGAAAAGCTGATGAATGTAGTGGCTACGGCTGAGATGCTGATGAACAAACAGATATATTCGGACAGTTTCTTAAAGGTGTACACGGCGGCAAACAAGGCTTAATACGTGAAGGGTGACTCGATGCTCGTCGAGAATCGAGCCCGCGGAACCGCCCAGTTGAGGCCACATCCGCCTAAATAACAAAATAGTGCAAAAAAATGGCTCCACAGTTATACTTGTTTGAGCGGGTTTCGATAAAATTATGGATTTCCAAAAACAATTGCAAATTGACAATTAACAGGAAGGACCTATATGAAGCTTGACCCAACAAAAATGAAGGATTGGCAGATTGCAGAAGCTGCCGAGGAGAGTATGAAGCCGGTCAGCCAACTGGCCGATGAGATGGGCCTGGAGGCCAGTGAGCTGATTCCTATGGGGCGGAAGCTGGCCAAAGTCGATTATCAAAAAGCCCTTGCCCGGCTGAAGGACGTTCCAACAGCAAAGTACATTGATGTTACCGCCATCACGCCGACGCCGTTGGGCGAAGGCAAAACAACCACTGCCATCGGCCTGATTGAAGGCCTGGGCAAGCTGGGCAAACGCGTCGTCGGGGCAATCCGCCAGCCCAGCGGTGGCCCCACTTTCAATATCAAGGGTTCTGCCGCCGGCGGCGGCTTAGCCCAGTGTATCCCCCTGACGCCCTTTTCCATCCGGCTTACAGGCGATATTGACTGTATCACAAACGCGCACAATCTGGCTATGGTGGCCCTGACCTCGCGTATGCAGCACGAAAGAAACTATGACGATGCCCGTCTGGCAAAAAGCAACCTGCAGCGAATAGATATTGACCCCGAAAGAGTGCAAATGAAATGGGTCATGGACTTCTGTGCCCAGGCACTGCGCAATATCACCATCGGCAAAGGCGGGAAGATGGATGGCTACGAAATGGAGTCCGGATTCGCCATCACCGTCTCAAGTGAGATTATGGCGATACTCGCAGTTGCAAAAGATTTGAAAGACTTGCGCGAGCGAATGGCCAAGATAGTGGTGGCCTACGACAAAAAGGGTAATGAAGTTACCGCTGCCAACCTCGAAGTTGACGGTGCTATGACGGCCTGGATGGCCGATGCAATTAACCCGAATTTGCTGCAAACCATCGAAGGCCAGCCGGTATTTGTGCACGCCGGCCCCTTTGCGAATATCGCTATCGGTCAAAGCTCGATAATTGCTGATATGATTGGGACGAAATTAGGTGATTACCACGTTACCGAAAGCGGCTTTGGAGCTGATATCGGCTTCGAGAAGTTTTGGAACTTAAAATGCCGGATGTCCGGCCTAACTCCAAATGCCATCGTTATCGTCGCGACAATTCGTGCCCTGAAAATGCACGGCGGAGGACCAGCCGTAAAACCAGGGATACCGCTGGCCGAAGAATATACCAAGGAAAACCTTGAATTGATCGAGAAGGGCTGCGAGAACCTTGTCGCCCATATCGAGACCGTTAAGAAAAGCGGGGTCCGGCCGGTAGTTTGTGTCAACAGCTTCTACACCGACACCAAGGCCGAGATTGAGCTGGTGCGTAAAGTCGCTGAGAAAAATGGCGCTCTGGCCGCGGTTTCTGAGCACTGGCTCAAGGGCGGCGACGGCTCAATCGAGCTGGCAGAAGCAGTAATTGAAGCCTGCAGCGAAAAGCCCGAGTTTAAGCTCCTTTATGAACTGGAGACTCCGCTTAGACAACGCATCGAATTGATTGCCAGGGAAGTTTACGGTGCCAGCGGTGTAACCTATACCGACGAGGCACTGGAAAAGGCCAAGGCTATGGAGGCCGACCCAGTCAGCAAAACTTTAGGCACCTGTATGGTCAAGACACATCTTAGCTTGTCGCACGACCCGGACTTAAAGGGCCGACCCACCGGTTGGGAGCTTCCAATCAACGACGTTCTTGTTTATAAAGGTGCCGGGTTTATCGTGCCGGTCGCCGGAGCGATAAAATTGATGCCCGGCACAGCATCGAACCCGGCTTTCCGCCGTATTGATGTGGACGTGAACACCGGCAAGGTCCAGGGCTTGTTCTAAAAAAAATATCAAAAATTAAATATCAAAATGCAAAATTAAGGACCGAGGGATGCAACCTATACTGCAATTAGCACTGGACCACGAAAACCTTGCTCGCGCCCTGAAGGCCGCCAAAGAAGCAATGGCAGGAGGTGCGGACTGGCTGGAAGCAGGAACGCCTCTTATAAAAAGCGAAGGATTAGATGCTGTAAGGGCCCTTCGGCGTGAGTTTCCAACTGCGACAATAGTCGCCGATATGAAGATTATGGACGCGGGCCGATTGGAGACCGAATGCGCCGCCAAGGCAGGGGCTAACATAATCCACGTTCTTGGTCCGGCGTCGGAGGCGACCATAAATGAATGTATCGAAGCATCCCGGCGTTATGACGCAAAAATTACGGTTGACCTGCTTGGTTTGGGCAGTAGAGAGCGAATGGTGCAGCGGGCAAAGGAAGTTGAACGGATGGGCGCATATTCGGTGTGTATCCATACCCCGATAGATATGCAGATGCGAGGACAATTGCCTTTTGACGACCTCAAGGCGGTGGCATCGGCGGTCAGCATCCCGGTTGCAGTTGCAGGTGGGATAAATTCTGAAACCGCTGTCGATGCAATCGAAGCCGGTGCGACTATAATCATCGTCGGCGGCGCAATTACAAAATCACCCGATGCCAGGAAAGCCACCGAGACAATAAAGAAGGTTATGGCCACAGGCGTCAAAGTGGAAGCGACCTTTTTCAAGCGTGGCAGTGAGCAAAACATTGCGGAGGTTCTGGCAAAGACCTCCACTGCCGACGTAACCGAAGCGTTGCATAATACGGGCGAATTAGCCGGCATTAAGCCGATTGTGCAGGGGGTAAAGATGGTGGGTCGTGCTTTGACGGTTTGGACCTATCCGGGTGATTGGAGCAAGCCGGTTGAAGCGATAGATATGGCCGGTGAAGGACAGGTAATCGTTATAGATGCCGGTGGAATTCCACCAGCGGTCTGGGGCGAGAAAGCCACGAAGAGCTGTTTGCAACGCAAGCTGGCAGGAGTAGTTATCAACGGTGCTATTCGGGATGTTGCAAATATCCGCGAGATGAGGTTTCCGGCTTTTGCAAGACTTATAACCCCCGTAGCAGGTGAGCCGAAGGGACAGGGTATAATCGACGTTCCGGTGAAAATCGGTGGTCAGTATATCCGCACCGGTGATTGGATTATAGGTGACGACGACGGCGTTGTGGCGATTCCCCAGGAAAAGGCCGTGGAAATTGCAAACCGCGCACAGGCAGTTGTCGAACGCGAAGAACGCGAAATGGCTGAAATTGATGACGGCAGCACTTTGGGGAAGGTTTCCGAGCTGATGCGATGGGAACAGTTAAGAAAAAAAAGCGAGAGCAAGAACAATGACAAACAGTAACCTGGTTGAGATTAGCAGAGCACAGCTTGCAGGCATCCAGCTGCTTGTCAGTCAAATAGACCGGGCAGCGTCAGATAAACTGGTTGAGATGATACTGCAAGCCAACAAGGTATTCGTTACCGGCCAGGGCAGAAGCGGCCTGATTGCACAGTGCCTGTCTACCCGGCTTGCACAGATGGGATTTAACGTACATATACCGGGCCTGGCAACCTGCCAGAGAATAGAAAAGCCGGACTTGTTGATTGCAATTTCCTGCAGCGGAACAACTATAACCACCATCGAGCTCGCCAAGACTTCTCGAAACTCCGGCGCAAAAGTGGCCGTGATAACGGCTCTTAACAAGTCTCCGCTGGCTGAGCTCGCCACCCATATTGTGTTGATCCCTTCAGACAATGAGGACATAAAAGCCCGGTGCAAATACATTATTGGGCCGAACAATAATACGCTATTTGAGGAAACCGCTCTTTTGTATGTCGACGCGATGGTTTGCATTCTTCTGCAGCGAAAAGGAATTTCAGAGGACGTAATAAGTCAGCGACATACTAATCTTGAGTAAGTCGGGGCCACTGTATGTATTGCAAGGGAAAATTTAGGGAATACCTGGACGACCTGGCGGCGAAAAAACCGGCGCCGGATACACAATACGAAGGGAGTAAATGCCGATGACAGCACAAATTATAGATGGCAAACAAGTGGCCGCGGATATGCGGGCGGAGCTAAAAGCCGAAGTGGCCAAACTAAAAGAACAAGGGATTGTGCCTGGACTGGGGGTTATCTTAGTCGGCGAAGACCCGGCCTCAAAGTCGTATGTTACAGCCAAAGAACGAACCTGCGAAGAGATAGGGATTTATTCCGATGATAATCGCCTGCCCGCGGACACCTCGCAGGAAGATTTGATAGCGCTGGTAAAAAAAATGAATGCAGACCCGAAAATCAACGGCATCCTGGTTCAATTGCCTCTGCCCAAAGGTCTTAATGAGGCCGAGGTACTCTTGACAATTGACCCGGATAAGGACGTCGATGGATTTCATCCAATGAATGTCGGGAAGATGGTCGTAGGTGAAAAGGGGTTTCTGCCGTGTACGCCGCACGGCGTGATTCAACTGCTGGTTCGCAGCGGGGTAACCATTGAGGGGGCTAACGTGGTTATCGTCGGCCGGAGCAATATCGTGGGGAAACCTCTGGCAAATATGCTTATTCAAAAACAACCCAACCGAAACGCTACGGTTACGGTCTGCCATACGCGCACCAAAGACCTTGCACACCAAACAAAGCAAGCGGATATCGTCATTGCGGCTGCCGGTCGGCCCAATACGGTTACGGCAGATATGGTAAAAGAAGGCGTGGTAGTGATTGATGTGGGCGTTAACCGTGTCGAAGACGCAACAAAAAAAAGAGGATATCGCCTTGTGGGCGATGTGGATTTCGAAGCGGTGAAGGAAAAAGCCAGCTTTATTACTCCTGTGCCGGGCGGGGTAGGCCCAATGACAATAACTATGCTGCTTTTCAATACAGTCGAATCAGCCAAAAGAGCTGCTGGTATTGTTACATAGAAAGGAAAAGAAGTGGCTACAAAGAAATATCCGGTAATTTGGTTGCAGGGAGCAGGTTGTACCGGCTGTTCCGTATCTGTTTTGAATGCGGTGAGCCCCAGAATCCAGAATCTTTTGCTGGACGAGCTGGTACCAGGCCAACAACTTAGTTTACTGTTCCATGCAACAATAATGGGTGGTCAGGGGGAGCCGGTCATTGAGGTTCTCAAAGACACCGAAAAGAACCGCAAAGGCGGCTACATTTTAATCGTTGAAGGTGCGATCCCTACCGCCGAGGGTGGTGCTTATGGCAGTATTGGCGAGAAAGTCGGCAAGCACGTGACCATTCAACAGAGCGTTGAGGAACTCGGCCGGAATGCCTTGCTGACGGTAGCCCTTGGCACCTGTGCTGCTTTTGGTGGGATTCCCGCAGCCAAACCCAATCCTACGCGCTGCAAGGGCGTGAAAGAACTGTTTGATGAAAAAAGAATTGAGACTCCGGTTGTCAATATACCGGGCTGTCCGGTGCATCCGGATTGGTTTGTCGGTACGATATCCGTGATTTTATTCTCAGGTGCTGACGCCCTTGATTTGGACAACCTGGCCAGGCCAAAACTTTTCTATGGTAAGTTGGTCCATGAGAACTGTCCCAGGCGGGCGGACTTCGATAAGGGCAAATTCGCCGAAAAGTTAGGCGACGCAGGCTGTCTTTATAAATTAGGATGTAAAGGGCATTACACCAATGCGGATTGTCCTTTGAGGCAGTGGAATAACGGCGTGAACTGGTGTGTCAAGGCGGGCTCACCTTGTCTGGGTTGTGTTGAGCCGGAATTCCCGG
>JAUVYZ010000208.1 GCA_030602845.1 Phycisphaerae bacterium
CCGGGAACTTTAACTTTGACGGTGCCGGCATCAACTACTGCTGCACTGTTTGGATAAGTTGTGTTAATGGCTTTGCCGATTCGCTCTGCAGTTGAAAAATCGCTGTTTCTAAGATTAAGCGTGATAAGCCTATGGTCTGCAACGTATTCGACAAAAGTAGCTATTTCTTCCTTTTCGACTATCGCACCGTCGGGAATTCGCCCGACCGTCTGGTGGTTCTTCGTAATTGAAGCCTTATCGCCCGATGCCGCCCAGCCGCCGATTGAAACTCCTCCCTGCGCCACGGCGTATACCTGCCTATCAAGACCTGTCAGTGGCGTCGGTAAAAGCATTCCGCCCTGAAGACTTTTGGCATCCCCTATAGCAGAGACGTCAACGTCGATTCGAGAGCCCTCACGGGCAAAAGGCCCCAACTCCGCCGTAACCATAACGACCGCAATATTGCCGCCGGTCAAATTGTCAGGATTAAGAACCAGTCCTGAATCCCTCAATATGTTCGTCAGCATTTGTCGCGACAGCAGTGTGCTATCACCGGTGCCGGCCAGACCTATAACTAATCCGAACCCCGCGAGCGGATTGCTGCGAATGCCTTGAATATCAACAATATCCTTGATTCGCTCGCATTGTCCAACTTCAACCGCACTTAGCAAAATTACAAACAAAAGTATCAAAAGTATCAAACGAGATTTCATAAGCTATCACTTTCAAAAATAGTCGCACAACATTACCCGTAACAAAACTTAAAACGGCCAAATAATGTCAAGTATCCTGCCGAACCAGCCCGGCTTGGTATATGGTGCCGCGATACCTGAATTTTTAGTAACAAGACGAAAGCTTGCAACCTGTTCACTCTTAACTGTGTTATCAAACGCGATATCGCTCGGCCTGACTATGCCGCTTACCTCAATGATTTGTATATCACCTGCGATATTGCGGTCACGAGTTCCCATAACCACAAGGTTGCGATTCGGCAGGACATCTACAACCACGACAGTGATGCGATCAATAAAGCTGCGCTCGTCTTTGTAATCGACCTTGCTTTTCAACTCATTACTGAATTTAGCAGCCATATCGAGACTGGGCAGAAGTTGTTCCGGCAATAATCTGTCGAACGTACCCTTAGACGTAAAATTCGGGCCTCCACCAAAAGTAGTTGACCGATCGATTTCTTTTTTCAGGTCTCTTTTTGCCTTGTTATCGACCTTACTGGCTTCACTAATCCTGATGGTCAGCACATCACCTATCCGACGAGCCACGTCGTCGGCGTATAAATCCCGCATATTCTTGTCCCTCCTGGCCCAGATAGAACCTGCCCGTGAGTCCGGCATTGGCCGGACTAAGCAGAGCACAAAAACCGTTAAGACAAGCACTAAGACTTTTCTATTGTTCATTGTCTCTCCTTTCAGAAAATGGGCTCCACCGTCCCGTTTTCATTGACCTTAGCTAAGATTATTCGTTGTGAGTCCACGTTTCGCACTTTTATATATTCCCCGGCTCGGCCATCCTGCATAGCTTTTCCGATGGCCGTAACCAGAAGTCCCGGCCTTTCAATTCGAATCACAACCGTTTGATTGCGCCCCACAACAACGGCGGGCTTCGCAGGGCCTATCATATCCGGACGAACTACAGTCTTCGCCGACAGTTTACGCCTGGTGACAAGGCCGTAGGGCGGTCTCCAATTGGCAGGCTCCGGGTAGTTTGACACGCTCTTTTCTATCTTGACATTCCCGGGGCTGATGACCGCACCTGCGCCGAGCTCGACCAGCGTTACTACTCTGCGACAATTGTATTTCAAGCGGAAAGTTACTTCACGCACACCTATCTCTTTGCCATCGGCAAGCACAGCAATCCGAACCTTAGCCTGATTTCTTGCGCTGCTTCCGGCCAAACGCTGGGACAATTTAATATCTTTGCTCACGCCGGGCAGGACTAAATCTTTGGGTATCCGTATCGGGTTCATCTGGCAAACGGAACCGGCAGGTGGGTTCTTCTTCAGAAATGAGCTTGCCAGCTCAACCAAGTCGCTGCCCTTGATGATTTGCTCCTGCTGTTTTACCGTTATTTTTTCTGCACCGGTTAATGTCACCTTCGATGCGGGGATTCCATTGCAAGCCAATCTACTCAGGACCATTGACCTGGCAACGACAATTTTCTGACCCGGCACTGAAATCCGCCCTAATGCAATTTCACTTGCTTTGGCGACAAGAGATTCCTCGCCCCGGATTATACTCACCTGGCCCAGCTTGATAGCATCGTTCTTAATTGTAACCTCTCTGGGCAGGTAAATCCGGAGAGCAGAATCCTTCTGTGGACCTTTGGTTTTGTCGTTCGTCGAGGCCTGGCCAAATTGGATTGATGCCAGCAAACAAGTAATTACGACAATGTTAACTGTTTTACCGCTCATAATGTTCCCTTACTAAAATCTTGCCATTGCGATTGCCTTTCGAAGCATCTCGTCCGCTGCCCTTATTGCGCGGGAGTTTGTCTCGTATGCGCGTTGGGCCTTTATAAGGTTGACCAGCTCGGTTATCATCTGGACATTGGATTTTTCCAGAAATCCCGCCTGGAGAGTACCGAAACCACTATCTCCCGGCGTGCCGGTCGTGGCTGTGCCGCTCGCCGCGGTCTCTGCAAACAGGTTATCTCCTTCACTCGAAAGACCTGACGGGTTGGGAAATCGCGCCAACTCAATATTGCCTACAACCGATGAAGTTCCCGCAGAATCAGTTACATTGACGCCTCCATCTTTTGCGATATCTACGGAGACGGCATCCGTTGGAATGCTAATGCTCGGCTCTATGGTGTATCCGGTACTGGTAACTAATTGCCCCTCGGCATTTAGTTGCAGCCCGCCATCGCGGGTATACCTTAATTCGCCGCCTGGCAAACTTACCTGCAGAAAGCCCTCACCTGAAACAGCTACATCGAGAGGTCGGTTGGTATTCTGAAGTTCACCGGCGCTAAAAACCTTTACCGTAGATGCAACGCGGACTCCGCTTCCTATTTCTAAACCAGCGGGAGCAGTTATACCCGAAGCCACTTCCGTACCGGATTGCCTTATCTTGACGTAAAGCAAGTCCTGAAAGTCAACCTGGCTTCGCTTGAAGCCGTTGGTATTGATGTTGGCAAGGTTATTAGCGGTCACGTCAACCATCCTCTGCTGGGCCTCCATTCCTGTCGCCGCAGTGGAAAATGCTTTTAACATAACATTGTTCTCCTTTGATTTTAGTTCATAGTTCGTGGTTCGTAACCACGAACACAATAATCAATAACCAATTTTCAGCCCATCGCTACACCAAGAATACTCTTGGAAATTTCCTTTCTGGCTGCGATGAACTTCATATTCGCTTCGTAGAGTCTGGACACCATTATCATATCCACTAACTCGTCGACCATCTTAACGTTGGATGCCTCCTGGTAGCCCTGTTTCACAACTATATTTTCGGCTGCAACCGGCCTTACATCCTCGTCCGGCATTCGGAAGCAGCTCGCGCCGGTCGGCACGAGCTTGTTTTCATCGTCTTTGAAATCGACAAATCTGAATTTGCCTATGGCTGTGCCGCCGGCACCGATGCTTCCATCGCTCGAGACATATAGCTGCGAAAGCTCCACATTAGTCGGTATCGTGATTGGCCCACCTTCGCCTGCTATGGTATTTCCCTCGGAATTCACTATTTGACCATTTTGGTTTAAGTGGAACATCCCGTTGCGGGTGTAACGCGGCCCCCCAGGTGTCTCTATTACAAAGAATCCTTTACCATACAGTGCGAAATCCAGTGACCGGCCCGTCTTGATAATGCTGCCCTGGGAAAAATCAAACACCGAATTCAAATCTAAGCTGCCGGGAGAATACGTTTCTGTCCCCGCCCCCTGTGCTTCAAGCGATTTTGAGAACGCGTTGCATCTACGCTTATATCCGGCCGTACTTACGTTGGCCAGATTGTGCGTAATGATATAAAGTTCCCGCATCAACGCATCAATGCTTGGACCAACTTGAGCTACAATGTCCGACATTTTAGACTCCTTGCACAGCCGCAGGCTCCGCAGCGCTTCCTTCCGCCCCCTGCTTGTCACCCCCTTTTCTGCCTTCGGCAGAAGGCAAAGGGGGAATATCCTGACCCTTTTGAGACAAAGCCCCGGCTTTTACCGAAGCTGCGTTGGTAGCGCGAATTAGCTCATTAACGTCTGAGTCGCTTAAGCCCGTCAATTCAACTGCAATTGACAGACCATTTTGTATAGCTTTGGTGTGCCTGACCTCGCCAATATCTTCTACTATTTTTTCCGCTTGGGGACGCCTTACGGCGGATGTTGCCGCTTTGCCCGTTTTTTGCAAATCTGAATC
>JAUVYZ010000250.1 GCA_030602845.1 Phycisphaerae bacterium
GCCGTGGCAGTCCGTGCAGACCGAGTCAATAGTGACGGCCCGGCCGTTCGGGCGGGTGCGGCCCAGCCATTTTTTGTGAAAGGCCTTTACCGCTGCGGTATCTCTGTGGTCTTCGAAGCCATAAACAATGCGTTCTCTGCCCGGCTTGTGGCACGTCGGATTTGAACACATCTTATTTACCTCTGCCCGGCCGAAAAGAAGGTCAGGCTTGGTCATCAACATCTCATCGTGCATGTGGTGGACCGATGGGCCGTGGCATTCGTCGCAGGTAACACCCATTTTCAGGTGGACCGTCGTGAGCTCCTCCGTCCTCAATCCGGGATGGCAGACGTAACACATGCTGTTCCCATTTGGTCCCGCACCAATTGAGCTTGGGCTGCTTGGTAATTCCTCGTGCGGACCTAATGGGCTTGGGCCAGCAGACAATTGGTGCGGGACGCCGATGGGTTTTTCGACCTGCGATTGGTCTGCAGAACAAGCTGCGAGCATCCAGGCAAAGCCGGCGAGGATGAGTATCGCCCCCGCAAGAGACAAATTGGTTCTGATATTCGAGCGCACTATCTTTCTCCTTGTATTAAACCAAATCAGAGTGGCAAGCGCACAGCGGTGTCCGCCGCCGGTCTAAACCTTGTATTAGCTGGCAGGCCCCGTTAGAAATCTTCTCTTTTTGTATCATATTGCCCGTTGTAAAATTTCTAACGGGGCAGGCCGTGTGCGACCGCCATTTTTCCCGCCCCCCGAACGCTAATTGCCGGCCAATGGTCTAAATGACTTCCCAGTCGCGCAGCCAGGCGTATTCCTGCGGCAGCTTTGCCCAGCGCTCGTCGGTAATGCGCATAAGCCATTCCTTTTCCGCTGCGGTCTGCCCAAGCGGCCGCGTGTACGAAGCCCGTGCTGCGTTCTCAACCTCATAGACCGTTGACAGCCCCGGTACCGCGGCCGTAATGGCTTCGTTCGAAAGGATGCACTGAAGCGTCAGCCGGGCCAGGTCGTTCTCTTGCTTGCTACCTACGCCCATCACGGGAAATCTGTCTTTGCCGTAGCTCTTGAAAAGCCCCCCGCCGAAGTAGGGCTTGATAGTTACGATGCCGACATCGAGCTCGACGGCCCTGGTGAAGATGCTTTGCGTCTGGTCGGAACCGTGGCCCGGATTGACCTCTTCGACGTTATTCTTCGTTGGTAGCTTGCCCTTCTGCCTGGTCTTGGCGCTGCAGGGGAAGATTAACATCTCGAACTCAGGGTATTTGCCGATGATGTGCTCGAACCAGGGTCGTGAATGAGAGGACATACCGAGATGCCGGACCTTGCCGGCCTTGTGCAGCTTTTGGAAGGTTTCTATCAGGACTTCCACATCGGCGTCTGTGGTGCTTCCGTCCATCATGGCCTGGGAGCGCCAGATGTCAAGGTAATCGGTCTTCATGAAACGCAGGCATTCTTCGACGTTGCGGGTCTGGTACTTGACGTTGCAGAAACTCGGGGTCCGCGGGCCCAGGTTGTGGAGATCGGCGCCGACGTACATTTTGTCGCGGCGTCCCTTCAGGGCCGCCCCGTAGCACAGGCACTCAGCGGCGGTAGTGATGTCCAGGTAGTTGATGCCGCAGTCAATCGCGGCGCTGACGACGTCGGTGCGGTTCTTGGCGACGTCAGCAGGCACTTCCTCGGTGGCGTAATGGTCCCAGTATCGGCCGGCGCTGCGGTTCTTCCAGTGGCCGCCCAGACTGACCTCGGAAATCATCAGGTTCGATTTGCCCAGCCGGCGGTATATCATCTTCTGGTGGAAATTGAGAATCCTCGATGTATGGACCGGTTTGGTGACGGCCTGTCCCTTGCCCACCAGCGCGCCGGCAATTGTACCCGCGGCCATCAGAGAAGTATTCCGCATGAAATCTCTTCGTGACAGTTTATCGTTGTTCATAGGTTTTCTCCTTTTCAATTTGAGTTGGTTTCGGAGTCATTCCTTAATACCAAACCGGAATTTGCCGGATAACCACCTCAAGGCCTAATAATCACAACTTAACGCTTAATATAATGACACAATCGCGGGCAAATGTCAAGAGCATTTCCGCCGATTTTTTCGACACGGATACCCGCACCCGTTTTCACGGGCACAAGCTTGTGCGGGCACAAGTTTACGCGGATTAACGCTGTTTATTTTATTATTAGACACGGATTTACACAGATTAACACTGCTTCTGGTTTTTGTCTTTTGTGAAAAAATCCTTGCAAAACAATCGCTTTCGTGTTAAACTAACAAAGATATGGAGGCGGGTTCAAAAAATCGTCTTTATTTTGCCGGCATAAATCATATCCGCTTTTGCCAGCTTCGCCTTTAAGAGTTAGCGTTTATTTATATGCCAGATGTGTCAGGCCTATTGAGAGGGCAAAAAAATGAAAACGAGAAGAAATCTGACTGTGTGGTTGGTAATTTCGATGTTTTTGCTGCTAATGGTATCTACTGCTGCGGGAAGAAGCATCTACGTTGATGACAATGCAAGTGGTGCAAATGACGGCTCAAGCTGGGCGGATGCTTATAACTTCTTGCAAGATGCTCTGGCTTCAGCAGTAAGCGGCGATGAGATATGGGTGGCGCAGGGAATTTATAAGCCCGACCAGGGGGTCGGGATTACGCCGGGCGACCGGACGGCCACATTCCAGCTCATCAACGGCGTGGCTATTAGGGGCGGCTATGCCGGCTTCGGTGAGCCAGAACCGAATGTCCGAGATATAGACGGGTACGAAACAATCCTGAGCGGTGACCTGAACGAGAACGACGGGCCAGGCTTCGCAAATAACTATGAGAACAGCTACCATGTGCTAACCGGTAGCGGAACTGATCCCAATGCCATCCTGACCGGCTTTACTATTACTGCCGGCAATGCCAATGGTGATTCTTGGCCACACTACCACGGCGGTGGGATGTACAACAGTGGGAGCAGCCCGACGCTAACCAACTGCACTTTTAGTGGCAATTCCGCCCGTAACTGCGGTAGCGGTATATTCAACTTTCGTAGCAGCCCCATACTGACTAACTGCATGTTCAGTAGGAACTCCGACGGTGACAGTGGCGCCGGGATGTATAACACAAGCAGCAGCCCGACGCTGAGCAACTGCACGTTCAGCGAGAACTCGGCTTTGGGCGGCGCCGGAATGTTCAACGAAGATAGCAACTCGATACTGATCAATTGTACGTTCATCGCAAACTCGGCTTGGTGGGGTGGCGGGATATACAACTCCGGCGAATTGGACGATAG
>JAUVYZ010000155.1 GCA_030602845.1 Phycisphaerae bacterium
CTGCGAAACATCCGGAAGTGGTCAAGCGGCTTTCAGGCCTCGCTGATAAAATGCGTGAAGACCTCGGCGATTCGACAAAGAAAATGACAGGAAAAAACAGAAGACCGCCCGGACAGCTATAGAGCGAAGGAGTCCGTTTTATGAATCCCCAACACTCGAAAAGCGCGGTGAGCAAGTTTCTTTGTTCTGTTCTGTGCAGTGCGCTTGTCATTACCATTGGTTATGCGAAAGATGTGGCGAGCGCGGCTGCCAAAAGGGATGAACAGACCAAACCGGCGATGCAGCAATGCGGTGACCCTGTCAAAATCGTTGTAGATGCTACTGTCTCAGGCAAGCCGTTGCGGCACGTCTGGCAATACTACGGATACGACGAGTGCAACTACACCACCACACCCCGTGCACGACGGCTGATGAGAACGCTGGCCGGGGTCAATGCCGCACCGGTTTATCTCCGCCAACATTATCTGTTGGTTACTGGTGATGGCAAACCGGTGCTGAAGTGGGGTTCCACGAACGCCTACACGGAGGACCCTGCCGGCAACCCCGTGTATGACTGGCGGATTATGGACGGGATTATGGATGCCGTGGTTAGCTCCGGTTGTCGACCACTGGTAGAGATCGGCTTTATGCCGAAAGCTCTCTCCGTCAAGCCGGAACCCTACCAGAACGCCCGGTCATTTTCGAAAGTGGGCGCCGGCGTCTCGCATCCGCCAAAGGACTACAACAGGTGGGCAGAGCTGATTCGCGAATGGGCGCGCCACAGCAAGCAAAGATATGAGCAGGTCGCGGAGACCTGGTTGTGGGAACTGTGGAACGAGCCGGACATTTTCTACTGGCGAGGGTCGCTTGAAGAATACTGCAAGCTGTTCGACTACACAGAATATGCCCTGCACGAAGTAATGCCGAAAGCGATTCTTGGCGGCCCCCACGTGGCGAACGCCGGGTCAGCCTTCTTTCGCCAATTCCTGGAGCATTGTGCGTCCGGCAAGAACGCCGTCACGGGCCGGCGGAGCACACGTCTCGACTATATCGGATTTCATTCCAAGGGAAGTACGAAGTTCGTCAACGGACATCCACAATTGAATATAGGGCGGAATTTATCTAATATCGAACGTGGGTTTTCCGTGATTGCAGGTTTTCCGGAATTCAGCCACACTCCCGTCATCATCGGCGAATGCGATCCGGAGGGCATGGCAGCCCGCTCGTCGCGAGCCCATCCCGCTAACGGCTACCGCAACGGCAGTCCCTACGCTGCCTACGAGGTCGCGCTGATGAAGCACACCATCGACCTGGCAGCACGCCGGGGCATAAATCTGCAGGGCGTGCTGACGTGGGCTTTTATGTTTGATGGAAAAGATTACTTCGAGGGGTTTCGCACCTTGTCAACCAACGGAATTCACAAGCCGGTGCTAAACGCCTTTAAGATGCTGGGAATGCTTCAGGGTAAGCGTATCCCGGCAGTCAGTAGCGGGTCTCTTGGTCTGGCTCACATTCTTGAAAAAAGCGTTCGGGAAAGGCCGGATATCGACGGATTGGCCACAGCTACCGATGAAACCGTACAGGTCCTCGTTTGGAACTACCATGATGACATGGTCCCGGCGGTCCCCACTGCCGTGCGACTGACCATCAGGATGCCTAAGGACGCTCACTTACGGGCACGGGTGAACCATTATCGGATTGACGATACCCACAGCAATGCCTACACGCGGTGGCTTGAGCGCAACAGTCCGCAGAAACCCACACCTGCTGTGCTGGCCGAATTGCATGCCGCCGCTGAGTTGGAAATGCTCGAGCCGGTCCGGTTCTATGATGTTCGCGACGGAGAAGTGCAGCTGAATTTCAGCTTGCCTCGATATGCAGTCTCATTCGTCGAACTTCGTTGGTGGCCGTGAGCCACGCCGCGCCATGTGGCCCGTGATAACCTTACGGCCCATACCGTTTTGTAAGCCGATCGCAAGCGCAGTGCGAGTCGCTGCCGGTCAGTCTTCCACTTTGTCGCCTATCGGGTAACGCCTGCGGGCTTGCTATTGCAAAGTTTACTGTTTTTAGCTATTATATCGCAGATGGCGGCAAAATCGCGTAAGAGTAAGGATAAACAGGGTTCGGTGGCGGTTAATAAAAAGGCCTATAGGAATTTCGAGCTTATCGAGAAGTTCGAGGCCGGTCTTAGCCTGCTGGGCACCGAGGTAAAATCGCTGCGGGCCGGTCAGGCTGACCTTGACGGCTCATACGCAAGAGTCGAAAACGAGCAGTGCTGGCTCGTTGGTGCCAAGATTGCCCCTTACCAACAGGCCGGCATGTCTTTTCATGAGCCGACCAGAAAGAGAAAACTGCTGCTGCACAAGACCGAAATCCGCAGGATAAAAATCAAGCTTGAGCAGCGGGGCTTTACCTTTGTGCCTTTGCGGATTTATTTTAACGACAGGGGCCTGGCAAAAGTAGAACTGGCCCTGGCCAAAGGCAAAAGACAATACGACAAACGAAAGGTAATTGCCGAACGCCAGCAGAAGCGGGATGTTGATAGGAGTATGAAAAAGTACCGAAGAAAAGTAAAAGGGAAAAAGTAAAAAATTTACAGGAATTTTCAATTATGGCTGAAGAAGAAAAAAAAGAAGAAAAGAAGATTATAGTTGACGAGGACTGGAAGCAGCAGGCGCAGAAGGAGAAAGAGATATTAGCTGCGCAAGAAGAAGCTGAGAAAGAAGAGGCCCAGGAAGAAAGTAAGCGCCGTGGGCCTTTGCCGAAGGGTAATTTTGCTGCGCTGGTAAGTATGCTTGTTACGCAGGCGATGTTTGCCTTGGGCCTGCTGCAAGTAAAGGGGCAGGAACAGAGAGAGCCGGATTTGGACATGGCGAAATACAATATCGACATGCTCGAGGCACTTCAAGAGAAGACCAAAGGCAATTTGACCGAACAGGAAGAAAAGGTTCTTGAAAACACACTCAACGAAGTTCGTATGGCCTACGTTAAGGTCGCAGGGTAAATTACATTGGCGAATATATTAGATAAAATCATTGCCGACAAAAGGGCGGAAGTAAAGGTTCGTCGGTCGCAAACAAGCATCGAGGAGCTTGAAGCACGCATACGTTCGCTGGATAAGTGCCGCAACTTCTACAAGGCTGTCACCAGGCCCAACAGCCGGGGCATAAACGTTATCGCCGAGGTCAAAAAGGCCTCGCCGTCGGCCGGGCTTATTCGCGAGGATTTTGACCCTGTGGACATTGCGCGAACCTATAAAAAATGTGGTGCCGATGCAATCAGCGTTCTAACCGATGAGAAATATTTTCAAGGCCGGCTCGAATATATAGACCGGATAAAGGGGGCGCTTGATTTGCCTGTTTTGCGAAAGGATTTTATTATCGACCTCTGGCAGGTGTATGAATCCCGCGCCGCCGGTGCCGATGCGATACTCTTAATAGCAGAAGCCCTGAAGCCCGGCGAGCTAATGGACTTGATGATAGCGGCAGCGGAGCTGACGTTAACGGTGCTTTTGGAAATCCACCGGGCCGATACGCTGCTGGCGGTACGCAGCCTGATTGGCTTTCCTAAAAAAGGATACAGCGTTCTCGGAATCAACAATCGTAACCTGACCACAATGGAGGTGGATTTGAATACGACCAGCCGGTTGGCCGAACTTATCGACAACAAAAACGAGCTGGTTGCCGAAAGCGGAATAAAAACGTGCGCCGACGTCGAAAAGCTCAAGTCCATCGGCGTAAGGGCCGTTCTGATTGGCCAGGTGCTGTGCGGGAGCGCTGATATCGAAGAAAAATTCACTGAGCTGTTTGGCTGATAACTATCTGATATGCACTATTTTATTTTAGCGGCGATTGGTGTTTTCATGGGTCTTTTTGGCGGCCTGCTTGGCATCGGCGGCTCGGTGATTATGATTCCCGCCCTGGTATTTGCGTTCGGCGAAAACCAGCATCTCTATCAGGCCTCGGCGATGATTTGCAACTTCTTCGTTGGTGCCTCAGCGGTAATAGTTCATAAAAAGGCTGATGTCCTGGTGATGGGCGTTATTAAATGGCTGATTCCTGCTGCTGCTTTGGGGATTATAATTGGCGTTGCAATCAGTAACAGCTCCGTTTTTGCCCGCGACAACAGTTACCTTTTGGCCCGTATCCTTGGGCTCTTTATGGTTTATGTGGTTGTTTACAATTGTTTAACGTTTGGCAAGCGCCGTGGCGGAGTGGACGGCTTTGATATTTCCAGAACCAAACGCTCGGTGCCTTTGACTATCCTCTGCGGCCTGCTAAGCGGAATATCAGCGGGGATGTTGGGGCTCGGCGGCGGTACTGTTTGCGTTCCCGCTCAGCAGTTTTTTTTGAAAATGCCGTTGAAAAGGGCTATCAGTAATTCCGCCGCGACCATCGCTTCAATCGCCATTATAGGAGCGTTTTACAAGAACATAACCCTCTCGCAACATAATATCGCCGTAGCAGAATCTCTAAAGATAGCAATGGTCGTTGTCCCCGGTGCGGTTGTGGGTGCCTTTTTAGGTAGCCGGGGTATGCATAAACTGCACAGCGACATAGTCAGGGCCGTCTTTGTCCTGTTGGCTGCTCTTGCCTGTTATAAACTGCTTACGGTAGCGCCAGCCGGTTAGCCGTTAGCGATAAGCCCGAAGGCGGCTATTAGCATAAAAGACGTTGTCGGTGGCAAAGTCGCGATTCCCCCTACCTGTTCTTCTGCGCTTTCTGGATTTTAGCCCACGGGTCCCGCAGCGTTACCGTCCGATTGAATACGAGCTTCCCGACAGAGCTGTCGGGGTCGACACAAAAATAGCCCAGTCGCTCGAACTGGTATCGACTTCCCGGCGCGGCGCCGGCCAGAGACGGCTCAACACGGCATGAGAGGAGCGTTTCCAGCGAGTTCGGATTCACGTTAGATTTGAAATCTTCGTCAATCTCTACATCGTCCGGGTTTTGGTTTGTGAAGAGATGGTCATACAACCGCACTTCAGCTTTGAGCGAGTGCTCGGCCGAAACCCAGTGCAATGTTGCCTTGACCTTGCGACCGTCGGCAGAATCACCGCCTCGCGTGGCCTGGTCATACGTGCAGTGTAACTCCACGATTTGGCCATTCGCATCCTTAACAATGTCCTTACAGGTGACAAAGTATGCATATCTCAGGCGAATCTCCCGGCCGGGGGCAAGGCGGTAGAATTTTTTCGGCGGATGTTCCATAAAATCATCTCTTTCGATGTAAAGCTCCCGCGAAAAAGGAACCTTCCGCATGCCGGCGTTTGGGTCTTCCGGATTGTTGATAGCTTCAAGCTCTTCGGCCTTATTCTCGGGATAATTATCGATAACCATTTTGAGCGGCTTGAGGACAGCCATAACGCGGGCAGATGTCTTGTTCAAATCTTCGCGGAGGCAATGCTCCAATAGTGCGATATCAATCGTACTGTTGAACTTATTAATGCCGATGACCTTGCAGAAATTTCGGATAGCCGCCGGTGAGCAGCCGCGCCTCCGCAAGCCGCAAATGGTCGGCATCCGGGGGTCGTCCCATCCGCTAACGAGGCCTTCTTCCACCAATTGCAGAAGCTTTCGCTTGCTCATCAC
>JAUVYZ010000252.1 GCA_030602845.1 Phycisphaerae bacterium
CTTTTTTTTCTTGCCTTTTGGGCTACTTCAGGTAAATTTTACAAAATAAACTTATGATTGGAGGTTTGACAATGATAGGAAAAATGATAAGACTCGAAAGAATAATCGACCGCAATTCCCGCAGGACGGTAATTATTCCGATGGACCACGGCGTTACGGTTGGGCCCATTGAAGGGCTGGCGGATATGCGGGCGGCGGTAAGCAAAGTCGTCGCCGGCGGAGCAAACGCCATCCTGATGCACAAAGGGGTTGTCCGCGCAGGTCACAGAGGTGCGGGCAAAGACGTGGGGCTGATTATCCACCTTTCCGCAGGGACATCAATAAGTCCTGACCCAAATGCAAAAGAGCTTGTCTGCACCGTTGAAGAAGCCATCAGGCTCGGCGCCGACGCAGTTTCTGTCCATATTAATCTCGGTGCCGAAACCGATAAGGAAATGCTCGGACAATTGGGCTATGTAAGCGAGCGATGCATGCAGTGGCAGATGCCGCTTGTTGCGATGATGTACACGCGCGGACCGAAAATCAAAGACGAATATGACGTCAAAAATGTCAAGCATGCCGCCAGAGTTGGAGCTGAGCTGGGTGCAGATATTGTTAAAGTGCCGTATACCGGCAGTGTCGATAGTTTCGTCGAAGTAGTTCAGGGTTGTCCGGTACCGGTGGTTATTGCAGGCGGGCCGAAAATGAACAGCGACGAGGATATATTCAAAATGGTGGAAGGTGCTCTCAAAGCCGGCGCTGCGGGTGTATCGATCGGCCGAAACGCTTTCCAGCACAAAAAACCAGACAAAATTGTTCAAGCACTAAGCAAAATGGTACACAAAGGTGCCAGCGTCGAACAAGCAGTTAAAATACTGCAAGACTAAAATTGAGTAAGGCCAAATTATGTTAGAAGACCTAAATCGCCGAAGTTTCATAAAGAAATCAGTGGCGGCATCGGCCGGGGCAACATTGGGCTTGGCTTTTAGTGAGAAACAGGCGAAAGCGAAACCGGCAGTGAGAAAAAGAGCGACTGTTCCGAAGGTATCTGACAAGGGTATGCCGATAGGCAAAATTGGTAATGTTAAGATTAGCCGATTAATCTGCGGTGGCAATCAGTTCAGCGGCTGGTCGCATAGTAGAGATTTGAAGTATCTCCGCGAGTTGTTCACGGCCTATAGCTCCGAAGAAAAAATCATGGAGACTCTTCAACTATGTGAGGAAAATGGGATAAACGCCATCATAACAGCATCGTCGGGATACCTCAACAAGTACTGGAAAGAACGTGGCGGACAGATACAGTGGATTGCACAAGTCCACCCAAAAGCAAACGACCTAACCAGTGATATAAAAAGGGCAATTGATAACGGCGCCGTTGGAGCTTACGTACAGGGTGGCGTTGGGGACAGTTTCGTCAAAAATGGCCGTGTTGACCTTCTTGGAAAATGTGTCTCATTTATTAAAGAAAATGGGATAATAGCAGGCATTGGGGGACATTCAATAGAAGTGCCTGTTGCATGCGAGAAAGCATCGATAGATGTCGATTTTTATATGAAAACTCTGCATCATGGGAATTATTGGTCCGCTACTCCAAAGGAAAAACGGATAAAATGGAGTGTCGATAGTTTCGGTCCCGATGACCATGATAATATTTGGTCCCTTTACCCGGAACGAACTATTGAATTTATGAAAAAAGTTAAAAAGCCATGGATTGCCTTTAAGGTTTTAGCTGCAGGGGCAATCCATCCGAGAGAAGGTTTTAAGTATGCCTTTGAAAATGGTGCCGATTTTATTTGTGTGGGAATGTTTGACTTTCAGGTTATAGAGGATGTAATTATTGCAAAAAATATACTATCAGGGAAAATGAATAGACAGCGCCCCTGGAGAGGATAAGCTCAATGAAAAAATTATGGGTAAATGCTGTTCCTTATAACAAAGAGTTAGTTATAGCTGCGCTTGAAAGCGGAGCTGAGGCGGTGGTTCTGCCGGATGGTAAAAGTGAAACCGTCCGCGAGTTCGGCAAAATCAAAACGGTCGAAAAAAAGGGTGACATTAAGCCCGGCACAGACGTCGAGTTCATCGATATAGCCGGCAAAGCTGACGAAGACAAAGCTGCGGCAGTGCCGGAAAGCAAAATCGTTGTGCTGCGAATGCTCGATTGGACGATTATTCCGATTGAAAACCTGCTCGCCCGGCGAGGTAAAAACATTATGGTGCAGGTTGAAACAGGTAAGCAAGCCAGGCTTATGGTCGAGATACTCGAAAAAGGCGTTGATGGCGTTGTGCTCAATACCAGCGATCTGAACGAGATCAAAAAATGCGCTGAAATCATTCACGGCATAAGCGAAAAAATCGCTCTCGTAACGGCTACGATAACAAGCACGAAACAGCTCGGAATGGGAGACAGGGCCTGCCTCGACACCTGTACGCAAATGACTGTCGGCGAAGGCATGCTCGTCGGCAATACGGCTGCAGGGTTTTTCCTGGTACATTCCGAATCCATTGATAATCCTTACGTGGCATCTCGTCCGTTCCGCGTCAACGCCGGGGCTGTGCACGCATATACCTTGACACCGGGCGGTAAGACGAAATACCTGGCAGACCTGAAAGCCGGCGATGAAGTGCTGCTGGTAGATTTTCAGGGCAAAAGTCAAACCGCATATCTG
Organism: Phycisphaerae bacterium; assembly: GCA_030602845.1. Taxonomy (GTDB): domain Bacteria; phylum Planctomycetota; class Phycisphaerae; order Sedimentisphaerales; family Anaerobacaceae; genus JAUVYQ01. The sequence continues at coordinate 2,646 of JAUVYZ010000252.1, forward strand.
GGCAGGAACAAAATCGAAAAAAGACCTATGATGCTAATCGAGGCTGAGGCCGAAAGTGAGCCGATAAGTCTGGTTTTGCAAAATGCGGAGACGATTCGGCTGGTCTCACCGGAGGGGCAGGCGATTTCAGCTACGACCTTGAAGCCGGGCGATAAAGTGCTCGGACATATCGAAAAGGCCGGCAGACACTTTGGTATGCAGGTCGATGAGACGCTGATAGAAAAGTAAGGACACAGAGCCGGACCCCGCTGCTTCGGTTTTGCGAAGCCCCTCGGTTCGCTTCGCAATAAGCAGAGGGGCAAGCAAAACGGCGGGGCCAAAACTACTGTGAACCAGTAAAGCCGTTCCGCTTTGCCCTCAGGAATTTACGGGGGGTTGCTGCTGCCGAGCGTAGGTGAGGCCGCCTGCCAGTTGTCCGGGTCATTGCCGTAATCGGTAGAGACCTTGCGGGAGAGTGATTTGTCGCCGCCGTCCGCTTCGGTTGGCCAGAGGTCAACTCCGCCGGGACAATCTTCAGGATGCGAGCCATCACTGTAATTTACCCTGTCAATGCGAATATAATAACGCGTGCCAGACGCGTCCACATCGCCGGGCATTGAAAGCT
>JAUVYZ010000172.1 GCA_030602845.1 Phycisphaerae bacterium
AATATGGGTAAGATAGTAGAGGCAAGATTGGCAGAGGTTTGGACGAGGGCTTTGAAGGATGAGAACCCATCTGTTCAACGGCACGCAGAAGAGGCTTTAGTGAATGCAGGTAAGCACGACGCTGCGAGTGTGGCAGAACCTTTGGTTGCAGCTTTGAAAGATGACAAGCCGCACGTCCGAGAGCGTGCAGCAGTGGTCTTAGCAAATATAGGTACACCAGTAGTACAGCCCTTGATTGCTGCCTTGAACGACGGAGATTCCCGTGCCCGACACAGCATAGTAGAGGCTTTAGGGAAAATAAAGGACGAAAGAGCTGTAGGGCCTTTGATTGCTGTATTAAAAGACCCGAATTCGGCCCTCCGATGCTTAGCAGTAGAGGCTTTGGGTGGTATAAAGGCCACAGAGGCCGTGGAACCTTTGATTGGTGCTATCAAGGACACCAATGCGGATGTCCGATACAAAGCCGCACAGGCTTTAGGCAGCATAAAGGACATCAGGGCGGTAGAGCCATTGATTGCCGCTCTGAAGGATGAGAACTCGTCTGTCCGATGGTTCGCGGCATGGGCCTTAGGTCGGATAAATGACGCAAGAGCGATAGAGCCTTTGAAAGCCGCTTTAGACGATGAGAACACTGGAGTACGCAACTGTGCTTCCGCCGCTTTGAGGCAAATCTACCAGCACCAAAACAAGCTTGGCGAGAAGCAGTAACTCTGGCGACACATTGCAGGAATGCCCGTTTGACGGCCTGTTGACGGGGAAAAACGGGCCAAAAATAAACTTTTGTTGCAGTCCGGCATAGTAGACGATATAATATATGGAGTGTGGGTACAGGCGGTTTATTGAACCCAACGGCCGCTTTTTGAAAAGTGAATACGGGGGCGAACGGCTTCGACCGGATGGCGGAGAGGCAAGTTGCATGTCCAGGACGCCGGTTGGCCTGGCTAATCATCCGGCAACAAATTTTAAGCGACAACTATCAGTTGCGCATGGCTGCCTAATTTGGCGGCCCGTCCTGCCTGATTTTGCCTGCGGGTCTGGTAAAGGCGTCACGAAGCAGGCTGGCCGAGCCGGTTGTTCGGGCCGGCTTCGGTAAGATCTTCCGAAATAGCTGAGCCAAGAGCCTGTCGTTTGGCGTTTGGCGAGGCGAAAGAATAATAAAACGACTAAACATGTAGATGCTTGTCTTGAAACATCTCGGGACGGGGGTTCGAATCCCCCCGCCTCCATTTTGGTTTGCTCCCCTGGTGGGGGGGATTCGAACCCTAAAAGGGTCTGGGAAAAGAATTTTCCCAGGTCGTCGGGGTGACAGGAGCGAGTGCAAGCGAGCGACGCCAGAGGGGCGGCGCCCCTATGGAAATTTGCTCTGCAAATTTGGGTTCTAGGCCGAAGGCCGGAATCCCCCCGCCTCCAGTCTTCGCTCGGAGCGTAAGCGTAGAGCGAAGACTGCCGCGTCGGAGCATAAGCGAAGACGGGCTGTCTTTTAAAACGCTCTGCGATGCTCCGAGCTACGACTCGGCAGGCCATTCATAATGAATAAAATCTCGACCCTGTAATATTCCCCAATGGTGTGATTCTGCGAGGCGAATGTCCTGAGCAAGTGACCGAAGGGAACGCGTCGAAGGGCCTTTAGGTCTGTATTCAGTGCGGCGAATACCTTCAGTTAAAGTTTTGTATGGGCTGGCGTCATCGGTTCTGGCATCGGGTCATCGTGGAGAATTCATAGAATGACAAGTGGGAACCGCGGTTGCGAAGGCTATCTATTCGATAGCGGAATCAATACTGAACCCGTGCTCATCAGTGCCTGTTTGCTTGGAATTCCGTGTCGCTGGCACGGACACAGACCAAAGAAATGCAATAAGTTGCTTGAACGTCTGAAGAAAAAGTATGTCCTCGTTCCCGTCTGTCCGGAACAGCTCGGCGGAATGCCAACACCGCGAACAGGCGAAAAACTCGAAGGCAGCGGAGCAGAGGTTCTTGACGGCCAATTGCGAATCATCGCACCAGAAACGGGAAAGGACGTAACCCAATTTCATGTCAATGGCGCCAAATATACATTGGAGATTGCAAAAATCGTCGGTGCTCACCGTGCTTATATGAAGGCAGGCAGCCCTTCATGCGATAGGGAGGGAGTGACCGGCGAACTGCTCAAACGCAATGGTATAAAGGTTGTTCGTGTTCCATAACTGCTAATGGGACTTTCGACAAATGACTGAAGAGCATAGTTTGCTTAGAAGTATGAGTGGTTTTTTGGGGAGTAATACGGGAGTATTTTAAAGCCAAATTCTGATAAATCCTGATAAATCCTGAGACAATATTAAGTCGTTGTGAGAAAAATACTTAATCGCCAGGTGTTGGCTTTATAAGGGGTTACAAAAACAACTTGACGGGAATTGCAGGCCAATTCGAGAATGGTTAATCCTTGCTCTTCGAATCCTTCCCCTCGATAACCTTTATGATGCCCTTACCCAGGGCATCACCGATGAGAAAATAACTCTCCGCATTACCACACCAGTGGTGACCGTGGTTTACATTAGGTGACTTCTGAGGCTCACGCCAGAAGTTGTGGGTAATGACAAAGGCGCTCCCTTCGATCTGCTCGGCGCCCTTCTTCTGCGCCTTTCTGAAAGCCGCCATATTGCCGCCGGCCTTAGGCCCCCCATTGCCGAGCTCCCCAATAACAACGGGCAGATTAGGCGACTTGAATTCTTTACGCAGGTCCTTTACCAGGTTGACCAGATTCTTATCATATTCCGGTATTGCCTTGGAGTCGCACATATCGTTCCAGCCCTGCATCCAGACAAAGCCGGCAATCTCGTAACCCCTGCCGGCCAAATCAGGAAATCTCTCTTCCATGTTATCGAGGGCCTTATGGATATCCTCCAGCATCAGCTTGTAGAAGTGCCCCACCGTCCCACCTGAACTGGGAGGACGGAAATCCTTAAAGAGACTCTTGCCGCCCCAGGCGGTCTTTATGAGCAGCACCGGCTCGGCGTAATAATCACCCACAACATGACCGAACTGAAGCTCAGGGCCGATATGGCTTGTGCCGCCATAACCTGTGTATCCGATGGTCAGTCCGCCGTTTCGCTTTCTGAACGTTATCTTGACATCATCACGAACAACCCATTCGCCTTTTTCGTTCTTAAGGTGCTTATAAAGGTGGGCCTTTTTCGGGTCTTTCATCGTATTGATAAGGTTTCCCTTGCCGCCGTTGTAGTAGCGCCGATGGTCCATGGAAACAACGCCCTGCCCTTCCATGTTTGACTGACCCGCAAGGAGAAAAACTTTGGCTGGTTTCCTGGATTCCTTTGGCTTCACAGCGCAGGTGGTGCTCAATAGGCAGAGAGCCAGGGCTATAAGTGATACATGCTTCATACAAACTCTTTTCAACTTGAGCAACGTGTCGGATTAAGAGCTTATCCGAATAACCGGGTCGTTATGAGGCCGAGCGAAAAGTTCGAGGCCAAGGCGGCAGGCCAAAAATGCTCGGAGGCGTGGTTTTCTCCACGTTGAGAACGTTTTTGGCCGACAACGCAGGCATCGGGCTTTGCAGCCGGCCGCAATAGAGCGGGTTATTTGGATAGGCTCTAAGTCCCAACTATCCCAAATTATGCCACATTTGCTTTCATGCCCATGGACGTGTACGATTATTTGATTCCGCAATCGTCTTTCGTGCGAGTTCCACATCCTGCTTTACCTGGAAGTCAAACATGCCCAAACAAACAAAGTCCGCACCACTATCAAAAGCAAACTGTAATCCTTCCTTAGCTCCGATGGCCCCCGCAGCTAAAACCTTGAAAGCTATCCAGGGCACTTTAACATTCTGCATAAACGCCACGGTCTCGGCGTGATTGTGGCAGAACATGTTATCGTGGTATTTCGCATGTTCGGGGGAGTCTTTCTCGTACATCTCTATGAACCGTCTATTCTCTTTCGGATGAGCAGACCAATATCGGTCATGATGCAGTGTCACCATATAGAAGTCAGGCACGAGCCCTTCTTTCTCACAAAACATGATGGGCTCCAGCCGATGCGCACAGATGCCGACGGGAATATCATATTTCTTCATGATTTCGAAGGCCTTGATGATATTGTCCTGTTTCTTCTGGTAATACCAGATGTCACTGGCACCTCCCCACAAATAGGCCGCCGACGCTCCCAGTTCCAGATGTTCGGCCAGCAGTTTTTCGTACTTGTTGATGTCCGTGGTGATAACGTCGGCAATCCATTGCATCTTGCCGCCCCACTCGTCCCAGTATTTTGACAATCTGAATCGCTTGAAATTGTGATTTTTGAGAACAATTGTATTGATTCCATGTTCCTCACATTTCTTCAGTGTCATGAAGACTCTTTCTTCGGTGTTGTAATTGGCTGCAAGGGCGGTTACGTAATCCAAATCCCTCGCGTGCATATTCATACTGATTAGATTGCTGCCGCTTATAAGACGGCCGACGGAAAGATTGCCGATTTTCCCAACGGGCATTTTCTTTTGCCTGGCAACTATTTTCGGCTCGTTCAAATCCATCGTCTTGAGTCTGGCATATTCCTGTTTGTCGGACCTTGTAATGAAAGTAGGGCCGGTTACAGCGTCTACCTTCTTTTGTGCTCCTCCTTTTGAAGATGAACATGAGAACATGCCAAGGACGGGCAAGATGCCCAGAGTGCTGAGTAGTTCTCTACGGTTTGGATTTTTTATAAGTTTCATAGAACATCTCCCAGATAAACCCGTGTTTTCCAATAATTCGTACGGCCCGTTTAATGATACACTATCATAACAATAATCCCTGCAATTTCAAGGCTTCGTGCTAATCGACGTTAGCCCGGTCAACAATCGGCTGAAACTCAAATTCGGTGAACCTGCGATTGCCGGAGGTATGACAAAAAGTGTGAGCAAATCTTAGAGGCAATAATTTGTTCTCATACGGACTGATGTTTTGGAACAGCCTGCTGAGGCCAAATAAAAATAATAAGCATTATTTTTGGCCCAGCTGACGTATGACCTCGACAAGGGCCTGGGTGCCGTCTCTACCTCGGCCCTGGGCCTGAAGCTGAGCTAATAACTGTCTGGCTAAAGCCACGCCGGGTAAAGGCTGTTTTAACTTTTCGGCGTATTCGGCAACCAGCCGC
>JAUVYZ010000041.1 GCA_030602845.1 Phycisphaerae bacterium
CGACCGTCCCGTCGCTATTAAGAGCCTGCCGGCCGAGCTGACGGACAACCCGAAGGCGCGGTCGCGCTTCGCTCGCGAGGCGCGGGTCCTGGCATCGTTGAATCACCCAAACATCGCCACAATTTACGAGGAGATCAAAGAAGCCGAGGGCGCCGGCTATCTGGTCCTCGAATATATTCCTGGTGATACGTTAGCTGAACGAATCCGGCGTGGACGGCTCAAGGTGGAAGAGGTGCTAACGATTGGGCTGCAGATTGCCGAGGCGGTGGCGGCGGCACACGAGCATGGCGTTATCCACCGCGACCTGAAGGCGGGCAATATCAAGATAACGCCGGAAGGGAAGGTGAAGGTGCTGGATTTCGGCCTGGCCAAGGCGGTCGGCGGTGAAACGTTAGACGAGCAAAGCACCATCACCCAGCCGGGCCAGGTACTCGGCACGCCGAGCTATATGAGTCCGGAACAGGTTCGCGGTCAGCCGACCGACGAGCGCAGTGATATCTGGTCGTTCGGCTGTGTGCTTTATGAGATGCTGACCGGCAGGGTCCCCTTCAAAGGCGAGACGATTTCCGACACGCTGGCCGGTGTTCTCGAGCGCACTCCCGACTGGCAGGTGCTGCCGCAAGAGACGCCGGCAAACATTCAGGTTCTGCTGCGCCGCTGCTTGGAGAAGGAGCCACGTCGGCGTTTGCGCGACATGGGTGATATTGCCATCACACTCGAAGACACAACGACCGAATTGCAGCGCTCAACGCTGCCAACGGAACCCGTAAAAGCAGACCGCACTCAACCGACGGAGGGTTCGAGGCGTGCATTGCCTTGGTTCATTATTGGCGCGGCCATGACTATAGTGGTGTTCTTTGCATTCATCATAGTGTTCAAATTGGTCAGGCCTCCTGAAAAACAGCAGGAAAAAGTAATTTCGGCGTCTGCTTTAAGACCCATCAAGGCGATTGTGGTACTGCCATTCGAGAATCTTTCCGGCGACCCGGAGCAGGAGTACTTCGTGGACGGCATGACGAACGCTTTGAGCGCTGAACTCGGCAAAATCAAAGCCCTGAGAGTCATCTCACGTACATCGGCCATGCGCTACAAAGACACGGACAAGTCGGTGCCGGAAATCGCAGAGGAACTCGGTGTCGATGCCATGATTGAAGGGTCGGTCTTCAAGGTGGGCAATGATGTACGTGTAACGGCGCAGCTCGTCGATGGAAGGACCGATGCACATTTGTGGTCCGAGAACTACACGGGAACCCTCACCAATATCCTGGCGCTGCAAAGCGAAGTGACACTGGCCATCGCGCGGGAGATCGAGGCTGCACTAACTCCCGAGGAAGAAGCTCGCATCACACGCACGAAAGCGGTCAATCCCGAAGCCTATGAGGCCTACCTGCTGGGCAGACACTACTTAAACGTGGCGCTGGAACCGGATATCGAGGTGGCCATTGAATACTTCAAAAGGGCGATTGAAATAGACTCAACCTACGCCATTGCCTACGCCGGCCTGGCCGATGCATATATGTTTTTTGGAGCCTCCAACATTCGTTCTCCGGAAAACACCTGGCCAAATGCGCAAGCCGCAGCAGAAAAGGCGCTGGCCATAGATGAAGGATTGGCGGAGGCGCACGCCTCGCTGGCCATGGTAAAATCATGGTTTGAATGGGACTGGCCCGGGGCCGAAAGGGAATTCAGGCGGGCCCTTGAAATTAACCCGAACAGCGCGGACGCTCTTTCAAGGTATTCTGAGTTTTTACGGGCTATGGAACGATATGATGAAGCCATAGCACAGATTGAACGAGCATTGGAACTCGACCCGTACTCTTTTAACGTGAAGTTGATTAAGGCTTGGATTCTGAGCCAGGCGGGGCACTACGCGGAAGCCATACTGGTATCAGAGAATATGATCGATTCGGATCCTGATTACCCATTGAGCTACTGGACGCTCGCCTATGCCTACGCAAGCCAGAGGATGTATGAGGAAGCCGTCGCTCCGCTGCAAACTTCGATGGCTCTTTTAGAAGTTGACATAAACGATGAGCTTGGGATTCTCGGATACCTCTATGGCCGGCTGGGTCGGAAAGCCGAGGCGCTAAAACAGCTTGAGGAGCTGGACAAATTGGCTGCGAAAGGGAGATATGTATCGCCCCTGAATCGAGCCTGGGTCTACATCGGCATCGACGACAAGGACCGCGCCTTTGCATTGCTCGACGAAGGATACGACAGGCATGCGTCCTGGCTGGGCCTACTGAACGTAGACCCGTGGTACGAGCCTCTGCGCGGCGACCCACGGTTCGAAGACCTGCTGCGCCGCATGAACTTCCCGGAGTAGACAGGCAAATAGTTTAATCTGATTGGCAAAACCGTATTGGAGTTCTTGTAAGGGCTTTCAATGAGTGATGCTGAGGAAAAAAACGATAAGCGGGCAGATGAGGAGGAAGCTATTCCTACAGCAAGTTTCGGGGCTGGAGTAGTAGGGCCGGGCAGCGAAATCGGTCCGTATAAGCTGCTCAGCGTGCTTGGCGAAGGCGGCTATGGTATAGTGTATCTGGCCGAGCGTCAGAGACCGGTCAAACGCCGGGTAGCACTGAAGGTCATCAAGCCGGGTATGGATACGAAACAGGTCATCGCCCGCTTCGAGGCTGAACGGCAGGCACTGGCCCTGCTGGAGCATCCGAATATCGCCCACGTGTTCAATGCAGGCACGACTGAGGCCGGGCGGCCATACTTCGTGATGGAATACGTCAAGGGCGTCCCTATCACCGAACACTGCGACCGGCACAAGCTGACCATCGAGGAGCGTCTTAATCTCTTCCTGCGAGTCTGCGAGGCGGTCCAGCACGCCCACCAAAAAGGCATTATCCACCGGGACATCAAGCCATCGAATGTGCAGGTGGCCATCGAGGGCGAACAGGCGGTGCCTAAGGTGATAGATTTCGGGGTGGCCAAGGCCATCAGTCAGTCGTTGACAGAGCGGACGCTGGTTACCGAGCAGGGCCAGTTTGTCGGCACGCCGGAGTATATGAGTCCTGAGCAGGCAGAGATGACCGGCCAGGATGTTGATACTCGAACAGACATCTACTCGCTGGGTGTGGTGTTCTACCAGTTGCTGACCGGTGTACTGCCTTTCGAGGCGAAGACACTTCGTGAAGGTGGGGTTGACCACATTCGTCAGGTCATCCGCGAAGAAGACCCGAAGACGCCGAGCACCCGGCTGAGCACGATTTCAGGGGAAGAATCTGCGAAGTTGGCCCGATTGCGTCGCACGGATATTCGAACATTAGGGCGGAAGTTGCATGGAGATTTGGATTGGATCACGCTCAAGGCGATGGAGAAGGACCGGACGCGGCGTTATCAGACGGCCCACGCTTTGGGCGAGGACATCCAGCGGCACCTGACCCACGAGCCGGTAATAGCTGGGCCGCCCAGCACCATATACCGTCTGAAAAAATTCCTGCGTAAATACCGAACACAAGCTATTGCTGCAGCGATGGCGGCGGTTTTAGTTGCTGCTCTGGCAGCGGTTTTTGTGATGTACGTTCAGGCCGTTAGTAGAGGTAAAGAGGCCGAATCCCTCAAACATAAAGACATTCTGTCGAAGGCAATGGAATTGCGTTCCAGCGGACAGTTCCAGGAGGCCCTGACCAAAGTCGAAACCATTGTCGATAGCGAACACGTTGGCCCTAAAGCGCATCTGCTGCGCGGGCGACTCGTTCTGGAGTTACAGGGGCCTGCCGCTGCTGTGAAAGAACTTCAGAAGCTGCTGACCGAACGAGATGAGATTGCGTGCCAGGCCCATTTTCTTCTTGCGAGGATATATCTGGAAAGCGACCCTGGTGACCTTGAAACAACAGAAGAATACCAGCAGAAGGCAAAAGAACATCAGCAAAAAGGCGAGAAGTTATTTTCGGAGTCTGCCGAGGCGTACTTCAACCGTTCTATGATGGCCGGCACCGTGGATAAAACTCTTGAATGGTTGAACAAGGCCATAGACCTTGAACCGGGCCATTATGACTCTCTGGAAGCGCGAGCCCTGGCATACTATGCGCTCAGGAAATATGACAGGATGGAGATAGACGCATATGTAATGATTGGGAATGAATCGAATAATTCGCAGGGTTACGCCCTTCGTGCGATCGCTCGGCGGGAAAAGGCGATAAGACAAAGTGAAAAGGAACTATTTGGTGAAGCCATCAGGGACCACAATAAGGCAATCAAACTTTCGTCTGCCGAGGCGGAACTTTATGACCAGCGCCGCCGGACGCACATGCAAATGGGCAATTACGAACAGGTGCTCTCGGATGCACGGGAGTGTGTCCGACTTCGACCGGATGAGAAGATGTATCACTTTCACGTTTTCTGTGCCCTCGCTGCTTCGGGCTACTATGATGAAGCGAAGGTCAAATACGACACAATCATTAAATCCGGCCTAATGACAAAACGGCGGCTTGTTCTATCGGCTGCGAAATACGTATCTGACACATTAGATGCAGGTCTATCATGGCACCCACCGCAGCGCAAACCTGAAGGGGCAGCTTTTTTGGCGATGCGTGAATCGGCCGAAATTTATGAGCAGTTGGCTAAAAAGGCGAAACGGGTGGTGGCCGAGGGGTTTCATGCTACCTGGTCGCCCGACGGAGCCGAACTCGCCTACAGTTGTGGAATTCACGGCTTTAGCGGCATCGAAATCCTTAATCTCGAGTCGGGAAAGACCCGGCTATTGACGGTCCCTGGTTTTGACCCGGCATGGTCTCCTGATGGTAAGTATATTGCCTTTGTCCGCGCTCGAAAGCCCCTATTACTTGTTGAACTTACTGCCGAACATGAGGCTGACGTTGCGCCTCATGGGCAGCGAGAGGTCTGGATTATCAAGTCAGACGGCACGGAGGACCCGCGGTTGCTGGCCAAGGGACACTTTCCTTGCTGGAGCCGTGACTCAAGGCGGGTTTTTTACCACTGGCAAAAGGACATGAAACTATACTCGATTTCCATCGAGGACGGTGCAAAGCCGACACCGCTCATCTGGTGTCCCAGTTATTATCCCGTAGTATCACCGGATGAAAAATATGTCGCCTATGGGCGGCAGGGCAGCGAGCGCCGAATCGTGGAGCTAACCACCAAGTCAATCGTTGCGAGCTGGATGGCGCCTTTGGTAAGAGGATGGGGTTTTCTGAACTGGTCGCCAAACGGGCAAGAACTGAGCATGGCAGACTTTCACAATTTAGGGCTTTGGATCTACGAACTCGACAAAAAAAAGGCCTCAAAGGTCCTGAGCGGTTCATTCGGGTCGTGTAGCTGGTCACGGCCTGATATGAGCCGGTTCGCCTTCCAAAGGGTATATGGGGATCTCTATCGCGAAATCTGGGTCGCCAACCTCGAACCCAACGTATCCACTATCGAAGCACTTGGGCCGGGGCGAACGGTTGAAGAACATTGTCAGGAGATGGTCGACTACTATACCCGCCGAATTGATACCGAGCCTGAAGACGCAGAAAACTACCTTTATCTGGACAGACTCCTAAGAAGCCTTGGCCTGCTGGGTATGGAGCATTACCGCAGTGGTGCCTACGAGGAAGCTCTCATGACGTTGACACGTATCGACAAGCTCCGCCGGACTGTGCTTAACATTCAATCCCATCCCCGAGACGCAGTGTTCACTGCGATGGCGCTGCACCAGCTCGGCCACGACCGGGAAGCGGAAGCCGCTCTTAGTCAACTGCGTTGCCTGTTTGAGGATGGTAAGCACAGCGACGAAGAAAAATACCTTTATGAGGCGGAACAACTCTTAGCCGGGGAAAAAAGCGAAGTCCATCTCGTCTGGGAACACATTAAATCCGGAAAGCTGAAAGAGGCTTGTCAACTGGTAGAAGAGCTGCGGTCATTGCCGCGCCAGGAATATACTGAGATTGCTGGAAGCATAGAAAGTGCTATCAAGTCCTTAGCCAGGGCGTATTACGAACGTGGCAAAAGTGTCGGGCGCCGCGGTGGAGGATACGGCGAAGCGATTAGCGATTATGAGGCAGCGGTGCGTGTTGACCCGAACTACGCGCTGGGCTTTACCGATCTGGCCTGGTTGCGAGCTGCGTGCCCAGCGGGTAAGTTTCGCGATGGCGCCAAGGCAATCGAGAACGCTACCAAAGCCTGCGAACTGACGAACTGGAAGGACCACCGCTACGTCGGCACCCTCGCGGCCGTCTATGCCGAGGTCGGTGATTTCGCTGCCGCCGTCAAGTGGCAGAAAAAAGCGATTGATTTATTGACCGAGGATAAACGCGATAAGTGGCAGGCCAGTTATGAATCGAGGCTGAGACTGTACCAATCGGGCAAGCCCTACCATGGGGGCAATTTATGGAGCTTTTCGACGAGCATAATGGTCGGCTGGTGGAAATTTGACCGGATAGAAGGCCAGACCGCTGTTGATTCATCCGGCAGTGGTCTGGACGGCAAACTCGTGGGGGGCGCACACATCATTTCAGAACCCGTAAGAGGTAATGTCCTGAGTCTCGACGGTGACGGTGACTATGTAAATTGCGGAAATAATCCGGCCTTCGACATTACTGGTGAGATCACAGTCGCGTGTTGGGTAAAGGTCAACATGTTTGACAAGATATGGCAAGCAATCGTGGCCAAGGGAGATTCCAGCTGGAGGTTACATAGAGATAAGAACACCGACAGTGTTGCGTTTGCCTTTTCCCCCTGGCCAGGTAGCCATTCCTCGGCTTACGGGAACATCTCCGTGAACGATGGAAAATGGCATCATATTGCCGGTGTGTATGATGGGACAAAAATGTACCTGTATGTGGATGGCGAATTAGATGTTTCCGCCGAGGCTACGGGCAGGATAAATACCAATAGCTGGGAAGTCTTGATTGGTGAAAATGCCGAACAGCCGGGACGCTTTTGGAACGGCCTGATTGACGATGTGCGGATTTACAGTTATGCGCTTAGCGAAGACGAGATAAAAGCCCTTTATGCCGGCAAGGGCCCCGGCCCAACAGAAGACCGAAAGGCTGACGACAGATGACAGACGACGGATGACAGGGCTAAACATAAAGACAACCCCCAAATAAATTTGTGGGGGCAGATTCCCACTTTCGCGGGGATGACGAATGGTGGGTAAGGTTTATATAGGTATAGCGGGGTGGTCGTATCCGGACTGGAAGGGGATTGTGTATGCCGGGGCGAAGATTGACCAGCTTGAATACATAAGCAGATTTGTCGATTGTGTTGAAATTAACAATACTTTTTACCGGCCGCCATCTGAAAAGACCACAAAATCGTGGCTGCAAAGCGCCTCGAAAAAGACAGATTTTTTCTTTACGGCAAAGCTGCATCGAAACTTTACCCACGAAGGCAAGATTGATGCTGAAATGGTGAAGCAGTTCCATACGGGTTTTGAGCCATTCCTCAAAGCAGATAAGTTAAAACATCTGCTGGTTCAATTCAGATATGACTTTGCTGATTGTCAGATGAGCCAGCAGCACCTGGCGGAGATTGTAAAGAACTTCTCTGATGCCTTCGGCCTGGCGGTAGAGGTAAGGCATAAATCGTGGCAGGAAAAAGATGCGTTGAAATTCTTACAGGAGCTTGGGGTAACGGTGGCCAACCTTGATTATCCAATTAGCTGGAATTCATTCAATATGCAGCACTGTACCGTAGGCAGCAACGGCTATTTTAGAATGCACGGCAGAAACGAAGAAAAGTGGTTCAGCAAAGCCGGCAGAGACGAAATTTATAACTACTATTACGGTAGTGACGAGCTCGCCGGGATAAAGAAAAGGATCGATAGATTAGCTGAGGCGTTCGAGACACTTACGGTTATTGCTAACAACCATTATCGAGGCGCTGAACTTGCCAACGCCATTGAGCTAAAGGCGTTACTTAGCGGCGAAAAGCAGCCTGTCCCTGAAGGTCTTTTGAGGACCTATCCGAATCTGGCAGGGATTGCGTTAAAATCAGATAAACCACCAAATGAAATTGGGGGACATTTGTCATTTGCAAACTGGCATTGACGAAGACAGAGGACAGAAGACGGATGACGGAGATCATTCTGATTGATTATTGATAATTGACTATTGGTAATTGATTAGGGGAAGGGTAAGAATTCAGATATAAAACGGTTTTCATAGACGGGGTGCGCGGGTAAAATGAGCCGGTAAATTTGAACTGGCGGTATGGCTTTGCAGGAGTGTTTGAAGCGTGTTTATTCCTTATCGGGTAGATGTTCCGTTTGAACATCGGCCGGTGATGAACTGGCTGGTATTTGTGGGGGTGATAGTGGTATTCGGCCTTCAGATAGCAGAACGAATAAAGCTCGAAGAGCAAATGGAGGAGGAAATCAGAGAGCAAATAGCAAGGCATATAGCGGAAGGGGATTCCGCTGAAGAGGCGATAGAGCATGCACGTGAAAGTATGCATGAAAGTGTACTTGAAAGGACACTATACCGATTTGCTTTAAAGGGCTGGGAAATAAAAGGTTTGTTAGGGCATATGTGGCTACACGCGGGCATTTTTCATCTGATAGGGAATTTGATTTTTTTGTGGCTTTTTGGAAACGCGGTGTGCTCAAAGCTCGGTAATATAGCGTATCTACCGTTGTATGTGGGGCTTGGTTTGGCAGCAGGTGTGAGTCACCTGTTATTCTCCGACGGCTTGGCGGTTGGAGCCAGCGGCGCGATAAACGGTATTGTGGGTATGTATCTTGTGTTCTTTCCGGAGAATGTGATAAGCTGTTTGTGGCTATTTTGGTTTCCACTGATGATTAGGCCATTCGCCAGGACATTCACCGTTAGAAGCTTCTGGATGATTTTGCTGTGGTTTGCTTTTGATATCTGGGGAGCAGTAAGAGGCGGGCAAGGCGTGGCTTACTTCGCTCATATTGGGGGGTTCGTTGGCGGCGCTGCGCTGGCTGTTTTAATGCTGAAACTAAAGTTGGTGACAATGGAGTCGTACGAGAAGTCCCTCTTGCAATTAATAGGGTTAGATAAGACCCCGGCCAAAGAAGAGGTAAGAACAGATTTTGCACCCTGGCAACAGGAATATTTAGCTTCCGCTACGGCAGTGAGCAGGCCTGAAACAGTGGCGGTGAAGGCGAAAAAACCTAAGGCTGAACCTGAAGACGAGTTTATTCGCTTCAGGTGTCGGTGCGGACAGAAGATTAAAATAGCCAGGGAACATGCCGGAAAAATTGGACGGTGTCCGAAATGTTCAAAGCGAGTGAAAGTCCCAGAAAGATAAGTTTGGATTTGTACTATGGAAACTTACGGAAACAGTCTCAAAATAGGCGTTGATTTAGACGGGACGATTTCTGAATATCCTGAATTCTTCAAGTTGTTCACCAGAGCAATGGCTGAGGCAGGTTGTGAAGTTTATATTATTACGGACCGAGCGCCGGGGACGGAGGCTGAGGTGCGCAGTGAATTGCAAAAGTATGGTATAACGTATCACGTTATTAAGATAACCCGTGAAAAGGCCGGATATATATTGGACGAGGGAATCAGCGTGCTGTTCGACGATGTGGACGATTACTTCTTAGAGCTGCCGGAAGAAGTGGCGGTGTTTAAGATTAGACAAAAATATAACTTTGACTTTGACCGGAAGGAATGGCGGGGTTGATTTAAGCTGAGGTAAGTTGGATTATGAAGAAGATACTTGCAGTTGTAGGAAGTCCACGCAGGAACGGAAATACAGATATACTGGTTTCGAGAATAGCAGAAGGAGCAAGGACAGAGGGCGCTACGGTAGATGAGCTGTATCTGGGCGATTTCACTATTAAGGAGTGCGACGGATGCCATACGTGCTGGGAGGGAAAAGAATGCAGTAAGAACGATGAGATGTGTAATATTTATCCAAAGATTATTCAAAGCGATGTAATTATCTTTGGCACGCCGGTGTACTGGTATGGACCGACGGGCCTGATGAAGGTCTTTATAGACCGTTTTGTGTACTTTAACTCGCCGGCGAATAGAGAAAAGATAAAGGGTAAGTCGGCGGTGATAGCGGTTCCTTTTGAGGAAGAAGGTCCTGAAACAGCCAGGCCAGTGGTGGAATTTTTTGACAGGAGCCTTGCGTATTTAGAAGTGAAGCTGGTCGGCAAAATTATTGTTCCCGGAGTCAGTGGGAAAGGAGATATTCTGCAAAAAGCAGAGCGTTTAAGAGAGGCGTATGAACTTGGACGAAGTTTGGCCTGAGTCGGAAGAGAATTCTAAACTTTTCATTTGAGAATCCTTCGACCGCGCTCGGAATGACAAGGGCAGTGTAAAGCGTAAAGTGGAAAGTGCAAAACTACAGTATAAAGTTTAAAACGAGATTGCCGCGCCGCGTCGCTCCTCGCAATGATGGAAGGAATATCGAATATTGAACAAGGAATAACGAATGATGAAGGAGTTCAGGGCAGGCACATAGGCCTGCCCCTACATTGGGGTGGCGCATAACAGCAAAGGTGATTATGGCGGCTGTTGGTCGAGCCAGCTATCGGCCAGGACAGCAAAGTCCTTGAAGTTAAT
>JAUVYZ010000081.1 GCA_030602845.1 Phycisphaerae bacterium
ACCGGCACGGAGGCCTTGAAGCGTTTGGCATACTTGCCGGTGAGCTCAAGATACCGTTGTTTGTATTCCAATGACGGCTCGATTTCACGTCCCTCGTGCCATTCGTTAAAGCTGGTAATCAGTATCCAGTGCGGGTTGGCCTTGATGGCTTCTTCCCATTGGACGCGATAAAGCTCGGCGTCGTAACGCTCCACGGCAAGGCCGGGTTTGCGAATCTTCGTGTCGTCGTAGCCGGGAATCACTGTCAGGGCGCTTATCTTGCCGGCTTGGTCGGCTAATCGTACCCAGGACAGGTATGTCCCGGCGGCCCATTTGCGCACATCAGGCGGAGTCCTACCCCTTAACGAACCGGCGGTGTTATAAGTATGAACGCCGTCGAAAACCTGGGCCGAACCGTGGCTGAACTGGTCACCAATTGCCGTAACGCCTTCTTTGTACTTCTCGTTGATAATTTCAATGGCCTTGAGCCAGCTCGTCAAGCCGAGTTGGTTCAGGGCACGACCATATACAAATACCACCGGCTTCCCATTGACTTTAAGATGAGCGGGATGCTTGCCGTATTTATTTAGGACCTTGACAATATCGTCCGCCGCCGACTGCGGCGTCTTCGGCCCCGGCACAGTCTCGTAGTAAATGCACGCGCTCAGCCCGTTACGCCGGCAGCTATCGAGAATCTTGTCCATCGCCCGGTCGCAGTAGCTATTGTGACCCCACCAACTGACGATGAACGTATCGATCCCGGCACGCTTAGCCCAGCGACAGTGTTGGTCGAGTACCTTTGGGTCGTGCGAGTCGTAGGCGCCAAGTGCCGGATAGTTGGTACTCGCCTCGATGTCTTTGTTGGCCGCATCGATACGGCTCCAATGTACCGGCATTTTCTTGCCTGCACCACCCGGCCCATCAGGCGTGCCGTACCAGGGATAATAGAACGTCAGGACCCTGCGGGACACTGTGCTCTGCTCTTCGCCGGCTCGCTCGCCCGGAGCTTCGACGTTTACCGCCGCACTGCTCTGCAATGCCGTCGCGAAGGTGATAAGCAAAACTAACACTGCCCCCACCAGCTTGTTTCCCTTCATTCCACTCATACTTAACCTCACAATCTAATTGGGTCCACTAATATTCAACCGCTACCAGAGTTCGCGGCGTTATCTTATTAAATTCCAGCTTCCCGCGATTACAAGAAAGCTCAACGTTTCCTTCGGGTGGCAAAACTAAAGTCTTTCGTGCCTTAACCGGCTTAGAGAATTCCATAGATACATCGATTGGCTCATCGTTGAAATTCTCGACAATCAGGCAATTATCGCCGATTAAATACAAGGCCACTTTGTTCGGAGCATCAAATCGAATTGCAAACGGTGCCAGTAATTTAGTACGAATGGAGTTAAGTTCTTTTCGAGTTAACTTAAGCAAACTATGAGGATTTCCGCTGACCTTTAAGATTGTCAAGTTTTCATCATCACGATTAACGTTTTTCAACCGTTTAGCTAATCCGTCTGTGAGTAGCACCGGCTTTTTGTCATCGAGCATCTTCTTGAGCTTGTCGGCAAACTTTGGGTCTTTGAGCGCATGCACTGAAAAGAACGCAGCTTTTGCATCGGAGCGAATTTCCACAGCAGGCACAAGCGGCAGCCCCAACATTCCTACGAAGTCGAATACGTATTGCTCACCATTAGCATCACTGTTTGGCGGCTTCGGCGCCAAGATACCTTTGATAGGTCTATTCCGCACCAACCCGGCGAGTTTGAACAAACCCGGAATCTCCCTGCGTAATTTCTTGACGTGTGCCGGGCCGGTATTTTGCAAAAGCGAGCCATAACAAAACAGAAGCATCTCCTTTGCATCTGCCAAAACAGTTTGACGCGCCTGCTCTACATAGGTATTTTCTGTAGTGCCGTAAGGGTCAAACCAGCCGCCGCCCGTTTTCGAGCCGCCTATTTCACCGAGCCAGCGCATAATGTAGTAAGCTTCGTACTGAACTTTTCGCCCCCAGCGTTTATTATCGTAATCGCGCGTCTCGGTCCCGACCCAGATTTTATCGTAATCGGCTGTTTCACGTAAAACCTCATACCCGCGATTGTGGAAATCATCATACCATTGAGGATATTTGATTATGATTTTCACGTCCGGATTTACCGCTCTTGCCGGTTTTAGAATCCGTTCGCGACTCATTCTTATCATAAGCTCGCACCGATAATCAGCCCACGATTTTTCGCCGCGTGCCTTTATACATTCAACACATTCACAGTTGAAGAAAAGAAAATCATCAATCATAATCTCATCGAATATCGAAGCTGTATATTCAAAGATTCTCTGATGCTGATTCTGTGTATCTTCATCGGTGTAACAGGAGACCCGCCCCCAACCTGTTGAAATCTTGCCGATTCCCGTAGTCGTAACGCAGCCCGAAACATCGAATCCCTTCGCCGCAAACCTGGATTTGGCGTGTTCCAGGACTTTTCTTTCAGCGGTATATCTGCTTCTGTAGGTTTCGATGAAAACATGCGTAACGCCGGTCTTTTTACACCAGTCGATAGCGTCATTTATGCCTTTATCAGTGGACAAATGTTTGCGCACGTTCTGCGCTGTAAACAGCGTGGAAATCTTCAAAAGGTTTTTATTCTCATTTGCCAAATCCCATAAAGATTGTGCCTGACACCTCACAGCAATTGCCAAAACCAGCAACCCTACCGCAGCAGTATATTTCAAACGCCTTGACTTAACCACTCTCTATCTCCCTGAACTAATGCCAGAAAATTAATCCTTCTTGAAGGCACTGATTTTTTGTTTTATCGTTCGACAGGCCGTCGTCGGGTCGGCTGCCTCGGTCACCGCAGCACAAACCGCAATCGCCCCGGCACCAGCGTTCAAAACCCCTTCGACATTGTCCAGCGTTATACCGCCAATAGCAACATTACCGATACCAGTATCGGCGAGTTTCTCTGTCCCCTGTCTGACATAGTCAAGGCCGACGGGCTCGGCGCTCGGCTTTATCTTCGTGGCAAAGACAGGCCCTAAGCTTACATAACTGGGGTACTCATCACAGGCAGCACGCAGTTGCTCGAGCGAATGCGTACTCTTGCCGATAATCAGCGGAGCCAACTGGAGCTTGCGGGCCTGCTCGATTGGTAAATCATTTTGGCCAAGATGCACGCCGTCAGCACCGGCGGCAACCGCAATATCGGCCCGGTCGTTTATTACGCTCAACACGTCGCCGGCCCTGCATATCTGCACAAACTCGACAGCCATAGCAAAAAGCTTATCGTCGTCGGCGTCCTTTGCCCGCAGTTGAATGCAATCGGCACCACCGGCCGCGCAGCGGTGAGCCAAAGAAATGACATCGGCCGGCAAGCTGCTGCTGATTATTACATACAATCCCACACGCTTGAATTTTTCGGCCGGCTCACTGAAAACAACAATATCCTTTTCGAGTGTATAAGCGGCATATCGCAGCTTTTCGATTGTCCCGGCTACGGACCGATTTAGCGTTTGTGTTGTCTCGGCCAGCGTCCGCAGCGCCTCGGTCAGCCGTTTGCAGCCGGCGGTAAAACATTCATTGAGGTTAGTACGCTGAAGCTGCTTTTCGACCGTTTCGCCGATACCAACGTCGCCGGGCGTATCTCTGCTTGAGATAAGCCGGCCGGCATCGAGTTTGTCGATAGCGGCTGAAAGCTCGTGCCGAAGCTGTTTTGCACGCTCGGTTAGTGAGCCGGAATTCAGCGCGAATCTGCAAAAATCTTCTATCACGCGAATCGCCTCACGGGCGCGATTGAAGTTAGCATCGATAATTCTATAAACCGCTCGCTCCATAACAACCCTGATTATACGCGCTGAAATCGCTATTGAGTAGCAAAAATTAAACCAAAACTATCGGGAAAGATAATTTGTAGCGGTCTTTTTGCGCTAAGAGCTAAATATTGCGCAAAGAAAAATGGAGTCGTGCCTCCTCCGGCACGACCCCGCACTATATTATTAACAAAACCAGCTCTGCCGCGTTTTCAGCCCGGCAACACCGATTTTGAAATCTTCTAAAGGGCGGACCTTTCCTCCTCCTTAGTATCGTTGTTAGGATGTTCCGCCCAATATCGTCGCCTCAAAGGCGAATAAGAACTTTCCCGCAAAAAATATGCCAGTAACAAAAAATAAAGACAAAAGACCACCTGAAGCTTCACCTAACAGTTTACATCAGAAACAGTTACGTTTGTATATACCGTTTCATCTCCAGAAACAGCCGGATAGCGCATTTTAACAGCGTGTTGCTTTTTATCAACACCGACTGTACCCAACCAACCTATTTTTACATATTTACTACTCGTAAAGTGTTAGATGATAGAGGGATTTGCTCAATGTTTATAAAAAACAACATAACCGCGAACAAAATCAACAACAAAAATAGCATATAGCATATAGAACTCGGCGGTGAAGCAATACGCTAAACACTATTTCCTGTATTTTGCCCAGGAAACCCGGTTGCGCCAATCGCAAAGCCAGCGGCCGAAAACCACTTTTTCGCCGGTTCGCACTTGGTCGAGCCGAAAAATGCTGTCTTTCCGCCACCTAACAACCTCGTCTGCAATTTTACGCTCCTGCTCCTCCGGCAGCTCCATCCTGGCCAGTTCATCCGGGTCAGTGCTCAAATCATATACAAAGACCCTTTTATTTGCGGGATTGTACACAAATTTATGACTACCTTTGACAAAACCCGCAGGGCTCTGCCACAACCACCCGGCGAAATACACCTTGCGGTCAGCCGGTATGTGCCCCAGCGCATTAACGCCGTCAAAGTCAGCGGCCTCCGTATCAAAGCCCAACAGAGCCAGCAGTGTCGGGGCCAAATCAATAGAGCTGACCGGCTCTGTAACCCTAGTTGCCGGCTCAACCAAAGACGGGGCCCGCAAACAAAAGGGTACGTGCAGGAGCTCTTCGAAAGCTATTCGCTCGTGGCCGTGCAGGCCGTGCTCGCCAAATGCTTCCCCGTGGTCGCCAATAACGCAAAGAATCGTTTCGTCTGTAAGATTTAGCTTAGCAAGCTCAGCGTCCAGTGCAGCTAAAAATTTATCCGTGTAAGAAATCGTCTGTCGATAACGCTCCACCTGCTCTCTGGCCGGCTCGCCAAACCAATCCGGAACCTCATACGGGTCGTGGGTAACCGAGCAAAGAACCGTCAGGAAAAAGGGCTTTTCGCCGGATTTTATCCATTCGGCAATCGGTTTTAACATTGAAAACTCATCACAGCCCAGATAGCCGATAAAGGCGTTAGGGTCGCCCAAATCCTCTCTTGCCCAGAATTTGTCGAAGCCGAGATTATGAACCAAACTGGGCCGTGACTCAAAATTACCCTTGGCCGATTGGAAAAATGCGGTCCGAAAATTCAACTGACTGCTAAGAACCGTCGCAATGCCGGCATAGGGCTTTACGGCAGGGACCGCCTCGGCAAGATCCTGGCAGACCGAAGGGTATCGGCCGGTCAAAAACGCAAATAACACCTTTGTGGTATGGGTCAGTGTCGAGCGAGCATTTGTAAATTCAACACCCTGCCCGGCCAGACTCGCAAGATACGGCGTTAGGTTAGTTTCTTTGTCTGCCAGTGTTGTGTAATTGTATTGGACACCTTCAAGGACAACTACAACCACATTGTGGTTTACCCGCTGCGGTTCCGGCGACAGCGCAATCCGTATCTGGTCAAAGGTGGGTATCTTTCGTTTGGCGTTGGTGAAATCGGCTCTGGCCAGCCGGCCGGAACCAGGCAAAAGAAAACTTGTTAAAGCCCTTAACTGGCAATTGTAACGCAGCCCCGCGGAAGCTATTTGTTCTGAGCCGCGTCCGGCCACTGGGCCGCGAAGCAGAACAGCAGCAACCACAAAAAGAACAGAAATAATAACTCTGTTTACAAAGCGTTTGCGGTTGTAAGCAGGCAGCGGCGGCTTTGCCATAACAAAAAAGAAGAAGGTAAGAGCAATAGCACTGGGGCCGAGTAAAATTACGGCTGCAGCCGGCATTTTTACGAGATTAATCCCAATTATTGGAAATGCATTCAGCGGGTGGCGACATAACGGCAAAATGCTCGTGGGTAAGATTTGCATCCCTTTTCTTATTATCAAGCCGGCGTTCATAACCGACCAGGTGCACACGACAGCAGCAACAACAGTAGCTGTTCGGATAACCAGCTTCCGAGGCCAGCGAAAACAGACCAATGCCAGGATAACTTCAATTATCAGCAGGAAAGAGATATCGGCAAGAATCCAGTCAAAGTATTCATTGACCACCCCTGTACGCCAGGAATGAAAGAGCTTTACCGCCAGCGTGCAAAACAGCGCAGCGAACATAATGACGCTATAAGCCCGCAGAGCCAAAAGGCCATACAAACGCCGGCCACATTTTGCAATAAGTCGCAAAATAGCAACCCAGCGGCGAATAGACAAAACCCTATTCATTTTAGGGCCGGATTGTGAACCCTCGATACCCATATAACATCACAAAATACTAAAACTCCTCGCAAATGGCAAGACGGTTTCTATCGTAAATCGAATATCGAATACGAACTTCGAAATTCGAAATTCCTTGTTCATTACTCAGGATCCGTTAAGCTCTCGATGACCTCTTCCAGGGACAGCTCCGCATAGCAAATAGCAGTATCGGCGACACCGTAATAAATCTTAAGTTTATTATCCTCGTAGAGCAGGCCGCAGGTAAACACCACGTTTCCAAAGAAACCTTCAATTTCATAATCGGTCTGCGGCTCAAGAATCGGATTATCGGCCCTTCCAATAACCTTCCACGGCTGCCCGGCATCCAGAAGCACCACCCCAAGGCAGTAGCGATTGTTTTCCGGCTTTTGCCGGACTCCGTGATAAATCTCCAGCCAGCCCGCATCGATTTTGAAAGGTACGGCGCTTGCGCCAATCTTTGTTTCGTCCCAACGGTCTGCGCGAGGTCCGCACAGAAATCGATGGTTTCCCCAGCAAAGCAGGTCGGGCGATTCTGCAATCCAGATGTCACGTCTCTTAAACAGGGGCGAAACCGGCCTGTGCAGAGCATAATATTTGCCGGCAATCCGTTCGGGGAAAAGCACCACATCCTTGTTCTCCGGACAGAAGATAACCCCGTGACGCTCGAAAGACTTAAAATCCTTCGTCGATGCCAGGCAGTTTGTTACTCCAAGAGGCGAAACCCCAACGTAACTGATATAGTATGTCCCGGAAATTCGGCTAATCCGCGGGTCCTCGATGCCGAAGCTTTCATAATCATTTGCCGGGCTGATAGCAGCCGTATCTTCAACCTCAAAGTTGATGCCGTCCGTGCTGCGCGCCAGCCGCAAATGAGAAATCGATGTCAAATATGTCTCGGCCGGCCTTATTATTAACCTCGGGTCGGAAAAATCGTTCTCCGGCTCATCTTTCGAAAACTCTTTCAGGACGATAGCACCCTGGGCAACATCGTAAATGCCGGCTAACACCACGTCCGGATGTGTACTAATCGGCCGCTCCGCCACTCGAAGCAGCAGAATAATTTCGTCTTCAAAACGAGCGACGCCGGCATTAAAAACGCCGATAACTTCAAAGTCTCCCCTGGATGGCTTAACATCCTTCGGCCCAATTATAGGATTATCCGGCGAACGAAATACCTTCACTTACCGACTCCCTTAATCTCATTCCCACGAAAACAGCCTCAAGCGCAGCTTGGGGATGGCTCTGCCGCTAAAAACCATAATGTCATTCCCGCGCAGGCGGGAATCCAGTCTTTTTCATCCTACGCATCATTACGAGCGAAGTCGAGCAATCTCAACTGCCCAATTGTAAATCGTCAATTGAAAATTGGCAATTGAAAATATCGTCCCCCCATCCCGCAATTTGCTCAAAAAAAGTTTTTGATTATCGGACATACAATGTTATAATTAGAGGTAAGCCTTTTTCGGCAATCTTTGGCATAGAATATGATTAAAGAAGTAAAAATTCTGATAGTTTTCATTGTGATTCTCGGTTTCTGGGCCAGTAATCTCTGGGGGGAAGTCATAACTATAGAAATAACCGCCGAAATCACAGGTATGGATGATCGCGGCGGATTGCTTGAAGGAAGGATCAGCGTAGGTGATACAATAACAGGCAGCTATACTTATGACTCAGGCACGCCAGATACTGACTCATTAGGCTTACCTACTGTGGGGCAATACTGGCACCACAGCTCTCCCTACGGGATAAACTTGAGTATAGGTGGATTTGTC